>NZ_CP146516.1:1957500-2242500 GCF_037081835.1 Spirobacillus cienkowskii
CTCGGGTCTACCAGCAAGTTTTAATTAAATTTTTTATTACACTCTCATAAAACTCTTTGATTTTAAAAGCCGCGCTTTTTATTTTGCAACAATGTGATTTTAAATTGCTCTTAATGCAACGCAAGAAAACTTAAAGTTAACCTTATTTTAAAATTAGACTTGAAAAAAGTAGGAAATAAAGTTAGGGGATTTACCTTGAACAAACTCCTTGCTCCTCATATTTGGGGCTCAAGTTTTAGTTGCACGATCCATAAGGAGAAAATCTATGCGTGAATACGAAGCAATGATCATTGCTAAGGCTGATTTGCCTGAACCTGAACTTTCTAAAATGGTTTCTAAATGGGAAGCCATTATTGGTACAGATGGCGGCCAAATTGTAAAAAAAGACACTTGGGGCGTTCGCCGTCTTGCATATCCAATTAGAAAACAAACTCGTGGTAACTATTTTGTTTATGATGTTGCAACAGCACAAACAAATATTCACGAACTTGAACGCATTTTAAAGCTCGAAGAAAACGTACTTCGTTCTATGGTTATTAAACTTGCAGATAACGTTAACGTCGATGCACGCCGTGTTGAGCTGCAAAAACAAGCTGAAGCAGCTGCGCAAAGAGCAGCAGAAGCAGCTCGTGAAAAAGCAGAATCCGAGTCTCTTGGCGCACGCAGAGGACGTGACGACGAGTAAAAATTAATCTCTTGTCCCTCGCTTCGCACAAAAAAGGGACAAGCGTAGTTTTTTCTTCCCAGACTACAAATGCGACGCTGAGGCTACCATGGCTCATAAATTAAACAACTCTCAGGATTCGACTCCAACCAAAGAAAATGAAGCTTCTGCTAAAAAAATTACGCCAGCCTTGTTTCTTTCGGCTTTATTTGTTGCAGTTAGTTTTATTGTCATGTTGATTCCGCTAGCTATTTTTAGTGTTTCGCAAATTGCAGCAGTGCTTGGCAAGAGGTTTGCGCTTCTTTCAATGTCAATTGTTTCTGCCGCATTTATTATGCTGGGCATTATCTTTAATAGCTCATTACTTGGCACAACTGGGCTTATGGTTACAGTTTCCATTCCTTTTTTTATGGCTGCAATTGCAATCCGTGAAAAGAAATGGCATTGGTCTTTTTCTGCTTTTATTCTTTGTATTCCTGCAGCAATTTTAATTGGCACGTCTCTTGTATCAATGCCAAATCGCGCAGTCTTTGAGGAAAAATTTGCAGAATTACAAAGCACAGTTGCTGCTGTATCTCCTCCCTATAAAGCTCTTGATGAAGCTCAACAAGAGGCGGTACAAACAGGTGGGGCTGCATTCACATCTCCTGGTGCCAATATTGGTTTTAAAGAGTTCTTAGAACAGTTGAGCACATCTCCAGAACTAGAAAAAGTTAAAGAATTTCTTGACTTGTCTGTCTGGCAAAGAGCAGGGTTTCTTGTATTTGGAATGGGTGCATCATCTTTTCTCTTTTTATTATTAATTTCATTTGCTAATATTGTTTTTGTTGACTTTGGTTTTGAACAAATAGAACGCCTGAGAGCAATTATTAAATATATCCGCCGCAGGTCATCTGATTTTTCAGAATCATTGAAAGCGTCTTTAACGGCAATGCCTATGGTTCAAGCAGAGAGATTAGAAACTCCCTTTACAATCACTCAACATGGTAAAAGTGTTGAAACCCCTTCTGCAGATGGCATGCTTGCTAGTTTTTTATCATCGGTTTGGCGCCCGCTAAAACCTAAAAATGTGATTTACTGGCAAGGCTATAGCTTTCAGTTTGCAGGGAAGCCAGTTTGGGGATTAAGAGAGTTTAGTATTCCGCTTCCTATCGTCTTAATGTCTGTAGGGTTTATAGGTTACATTGGCTTTCGATATGGCAGTTTTGAAGCGCTTTCTCCTTTTTTAAAGGAAGGGCCTGTTGCTGTGCTTCTTGCGGTTGCGAGTGTTTTATCATTTATTGTGGTAAATATCGTAGCTCTTCAAGGCATGTTCACTATTTATAAAAGAATGCGCACATTGGTGATTTTCGCACTATTGATGCTTATTTTATTTTTAGGAGCAAAATCATCCTTTGGCCCATATACCGTGATAGCGCTATTTGGTGCAGTTGGATTGTTAGATTATGTGTATGACTGGCGAGGAAGAAAAACTTAAGTTTTATTCTCAACTGTCTATTAAATTAAACTTTATTGTATTACTGAAGAGGGTAAATATATGCTCGTGCTTTTACAAGCAAATGTACCAAACCTAGGCCAAATTGGCGACCTAGTAAAGGTAAAATCTGGATTTGCAAGAAACTTTCTTTTTCCTCGTGAATTAGCAGTCTTAGCAGACGAAAGAAATAAAAAGCTGTTGGATCACCAACGCAGACAAGCTGCTACAAAAAAACAAAAAGATCTTGGCATTGCAAACGAACTTGCTGCAAAAATCAGTTCTTTATCATTAACAATTCAAAAACCAGTTGGTGAAGAAGATAAAATTTTTGGTACAGTCACAACTCAAGAGCTTGCTGACGCATTCCGTGCAGCTGGCCACGAAATCGATCGCCGTATGATTACAATCTTAGATGAAATTAAGCTTGTAGGCGTTTACAAAGGTGCGGTAAAGCTTCATCCAGAAGTGACTGCTCAATTTAATATTTGGGTTGTTGCCCAAAATTAATATTTTTAATTTTGATTACTTGACCTTAAAAGCAGACCTTGTGTCTGCTTTTTTTTTGCCATATTTTTGCAAGGATTTAAGTTTCCTGTTCTATGTTCCGAATGCACTCATTATGAAACATTTAAAAGAAGCCAGAATATTATTAGAACAAGGTGATTCCGCAGGCGCTATGGAGATTATCGAAAATCTTTTATCGCTATCCCCTAAAAATACGGAAGCCTTAAAAATGAAATCGTTTATCCTAGATTCATGGGGGCGATTTGATGAATCCTTGAGTCTGTTGCATCAACTTGGCAAACTCTCTTCACCCTCTGAAGAAGAACCTTTTTTTGAGCTCGACAAACGTATAGAAGAAGATCGCGAGTCTTTAATTTATAGTCGTTTAACCCCAGAAGGCAGATGGTACTTTCAATTTTCTCCTCTGCAAATGTTTATCTCTTTAGTGGGTTTAATGGGATGTGTGTTATTTTTGCTCACAAGCCCGACTTACTTTGATGAAACAAATGCAACGAAATCAATATCTCCTGGTTTATTGCTGTCATTTTTTTCACTCGTTGTTTTACCTTGGTTTATATTAATAATGATAAACATTCGAGGAATAAAAAAAATATTAGTTGGCTTAACTGGAATTCATGTTTTTTATGGTTTAAAAAAAGTGATCTATACATGGGAAGAAATGGGTTCTGTTGTAATAGAATATGATACAAATTTAAATACTGATTATCTGCATTTAATTATATATTCAAAAAATACAAGAGAAGCTCTAGTCAATTTTGATATATCAAGAAACAGTAGCGTAATTAGAGCTCGCAGGCATTTTGTTCGATTAATTTTAAGTTATATTGATACTGTTAGCTATGTCCCCAGAGGAAAAGCAACAGAGTTTCTCAATCATAACGATAAAGCTCAAAATACCAATAATAGCTCTGCAGCTTAAAAAATATTAATAATTTTTTTTATCCCACAGCTCTGATAATCTTTGTTTTAGGCGCAGTTCAACTCCAAATTGCGATGGCAAATAAGCAGGCTGTTTTTCTTTTTGTTTAAAATTAAATATAGCTTGAGGCAAATATTCGGTTAAAACAAAACTATTTTCATAATTGTGAGGATATTGATAGTGTTGACTCCCCTTGATTGTTAATTTTGTAGGGGGCTCAATCGACAATCCCTTTTCTTCTGCTTGCAAACGCCATTTACGCACAACCTCAATAGCAGCATAAGCTTTATTGCTTTTAAATGTGCTGGCTAAATACGTAACACATTGTGCCAGCGGAATTCTGCCTTCTGGCATACCAACACATTCTACCGCTTTATAAGCACTTGTCGCTAGAGTCAGCGCTTGAGGATCGGCATTGCCAACATCTTCGCTCGCAAAAATAATACAGCGCCTTAAAATAAATAAAGGATCTTCTCCTTTATCAAGAGCTGCAATGGCGTAAAATAATGCCGCATCAGGGTCGCTGCCTCGCATACTTTTTATCATTGCGCTTACAAAGTCGTAGTGATTTTTAGCTGAAAAGAATTTTAATGAATTATTAAAAATCTCTTGTTCTTCTTCTGCATTTGTACAGTAAAAAATATTTTCAAGAAGGTTTAAGGCAAATCGCAAATCTCCGCCGCTCATTTTTGCAATTTTATGAATCACATTATTTTTTAAATGATCGATAAATTCAGGATTTCTTTCGCTTACAACATGTTGCGCATTGTCAGCAAGGTAAGTCAGTCCTAAAAATAACCCTTCCAAAATTTCTGTTTCGTTTAGCGCAGACACATAAATACAACGCATCCGGCTTAATATTGGAGCACTCAGTTCAGTATTTGGTGGCTCCGTTGTTGCTCCAATAATCCAAGCTTCAGTGAATTCGAGTATGGGAAGCAAAGCATCTTGTTGCGTTCGATTGAGCCTATGAATTTCGTCAATAAATACAAGAGGTGGCTTATTATGGTTTGCAATCGCAGCGCGAATTTCTTTCACACCATCGCGCACCGCAGAAAGCATGATAAACGGTAGATGACTTGCTTCTCCTAAAAGTTTTGCCAATGTTGTTTTTCCACAACCAGGAGGTCCCCAGAGGATCACATGAAAAGGTTTCCCCTGAAGCCAATGTTTAAAATCTCTTTCCCATATTTTTTTTGCAGAACCGAGTAGGTGTAACTGTTGAAGTGAGGGACGAATTTTTTCGGGTAATAAATGTTGTGTTGTGGAATCTTTATTAAAAATCATGTTGATTTATTTCGTATTATTAAAAATGACCATATTAAAGCAATGCCACCAAGAATTCTAAGCGGCCAATCAGAAAAAATCGAATACAATGTTGCTTCTTCAGAAATGGGAACATCTACAAAACCAGTACTTTGCGTTAATATTTGCGTAGACGGTAAAATAACTCTGCCTAAAGGATCGAATGCCATGGTTGGACCCGAATTTGTCACCATTATTAGGCTTCGCGAATTTTCAATCGCACGAAACTGATTGAGCACACTAAACTCAAGCCCAGCATTGCTATCTACCATCCAAATAAAATTTGCTTGATTAACAAAAATCGAAGCCTTTCCTTTTGCTGCTTGCAAGCGTGGCAGCTCAGCGTAGATTGAATCAAAACAAATCAACGGTGCAACATAATGTTTTTCACTATAACCTAATGCATCATAACTTTTCCCAACCTCGAGCTTACTCGCATTGGTAAAAATTTTACGATAAGCAATACCAAGAGATGGAAAAAAATTTTCTAAAGGTAAATTTTCTCCAAACGGCATTGGAATCCATTTTTCATATTCCTTGCTCAGCGAACCATCAGGTCTAATTAAAAAAGAAGCTGACCATACTTTTACATCTTCAAGACTTTTTAATCTTAAGTCTTGTTTATCCCATTTAGTTGCTTGCACTAAAATTGGTACATGAGTAGCAGTTGCAAGCTTTTTCGTTGCATTAATTTCATCATAATCTAAGGTAAAATAACTTTGTGTTGCGCTTTGGGCCACACAAGAAGATCGGGCTTTCTACCATCTGCTTTAATCGCTTTATCAATAGCCTCATAGCTTAAACGAATAAGATAAGACAAACTCTGACTGTGTGCCTCTTCAGTTGGAAGCTGTAATGACGCAACCGAACTAAATGTAAAGTTTGGTTGGACGTAAGCAATGCGAGTTGTCGGTAAATTTTGTAAAGAATGATCAAATTTTCTAACTTTATAGTAACCAAACACAATGATAAAAAACCAAATAACTAAATGCGAACCTATGGTTAATAAAAATAATAGTCTATTTTTTAAAAAATTTATAATTGCTTTCGCTAGTGCTAGATTTGTAAAAAATATAAAAAATGAAATCGCATGAAAACCAAAAATACTTGATAATTGAATCACATATTGCTCTGAACTCATTAAGCTTCCAAAAGTCCATGTAAAAAACCGTGGAGCTATCATTTCGAGAAAAACAATACTCATTGCAATAAGTACCAGAGGTATTTTTTTATTATGATGCCGAGTACTCAACCAAGTTTGTACAATTAATGGCGAAAAAATAAACGGAAAATAAAGTGAGGTTAATAAACAAATAAAAACATAAAGAGGATATGCAACGATTGGTTTTATTGTACTAAAATAAATAATTGGACTAGAGATCCAAAAAAAAGCAAATAATTGAACTATAAAACCAAAAAACCAAAACGCAAAAAATGCGTGTAAAGCCCTTTTCCTAGCACTAAATGCAATAGAGTGAGGTTTTAAATTAGAGGTTATTGTATAAAACTTAGGAAGCGTTTCAATCACAATAAATAATGGGATTAAAGCAAATGGAAGAATAAAACCAATATTAAGTGTAGGAAATTGGTAACCAGGAAAGCCCATTGATACCATTACGGCACTGAGAAAAAGAGCAAGGTACTTAAGAATTCTTGATTTTAAAGTTAGCATTTATGTATCATGACCTATAAGGTTTGGACTTAAGCAATAAAAAAGTTTATACCAACTGCGGGTCGCATGATATCATGTACATTTGGAGATGACAATATGCGTTTATCGGGTATTCACAAAATAATATTGTTTAGATTTTTTATTTTTATAAATATATTTCATATTTTTCCAAATCTATTTGCAAATTCATCGACTGAAATTAATTTACAAGGACAAATTCCAAGAGTTGAATTTGACTCAACCCGCTATGATTTTGGAGACATCTATCGTGGGCAACGTTTAATTCACCAATATAAGTTTATCAATACAGGAAATGGTACATTAGTATTCAGCAATATTCATGCTGCTTGCGGGTGTATGAATACAAAAATTTATGCCGAAGACAAAAAAACGATTAAAAATATATTCAAACCAGGAGAAAGAGGAGTCGTTAACGTAGAATTTAATTCGCAAGATTTTTCTGGAGCAATAATAAGAACCATCACTCTTGAAACCAATATGGGTTCCTCTTCACCAACTGTGACATTAACAATAAGCGCAAATGTTTTACAAGAAATTAGCGCTAGTCCTGCCCTCTTGTATGTAGGAAAAATTCATGGAGATACAAACAAAACTTTTACAATTAACATGAATTTTTTTGAAAGAGCAAAAAAACTTAACAATCAAGCAGAATCTGTAAGTTATATTCAATCCGAAATTGCCAATTCAAAAATTGCTGATTCTTTCAAAGACAGTATTTTATCTAACAACGAAAGTTTAAAAATACTTGCAGTCGAATCGAACGTTCCTTATTTAAAAGTCAAGCTTGTTCCAACTGTTCTTGCACAACCACCACAAATTTTAGTGCAATTTGATGAAAAACAACTCCCCATAGGCTCAATTAATGCCAAAATTAGGGTTTGGAATAATTCAACATATTATAAAAACTATGAAATTCCTGTTGTTGGAGAATCTGTTGGGCATGTTCAAGTGTCTGCTAAATATGTTGAGTTTGGCGTTGTGAATAGCACTCGATCTGCAGAACGCGTGATCTCTTTTAAATCTAAAAATAAAAACTTTTTAGTCACAGGCGTTAAAGTCGATCTTAAAAAATTACCCGAACTACAAAGCGTTAAAGATACAGATTTTTTTGAAGTAAAAAGAGAGAAATCGGTTCATTCTGAAGCAATTTCTGATAGCACAATAACTTCTTTTTTAGTTTCTTTTAAACTATTTTATCCTAAAAAACTCAATCAAGCCTATGCAAGCATGCAAAAAGCCAATGGTCTGAATGTTTCAGGCTTTTTTATTGTCAAAACGAATGATCCCGACTACAAAGAAATTTCGGTACCATTCTTTGGTGTATTAAGGGCAGATCCATGACAAGTCATACTACTGTAAAAATTTATCATGCAGCACAAATCTCTTCAGATTTTATTCAATTTGGAATTTGCGCTGGTATTTTCTTTTTTTTGTTTGGTTTAACGCTTGTTTGTTTTGCGTTTAAATCAAAATGCAAGGGGTCATAAAGTGGGATTTTTTCAAAAAATTTTTTCTTCGCAACCTAAATCATATGATAAATATGGTGATGTTTTAAAAAAAATTATGACAACTAAGGAACAAAGGCTTGAAGCAATCGAATCCTTACAAAATCTTCAAGCAGAGTTTGCTGTACCGCAGTTACTCAAAAGATTTGAAATTGCGGTAGATTCTGGATTGCAAGACAGTAAAGAAAAAGAACAATGCTTAAACATTATTGTTAAATTTTCTGATAAGGCCAAACCATTTTTAATTGAAGTTTTATCAAAACAACGTAAAATTTCTTGGCCAATTAAAATAGCAGAAAAAATTTTTTCTGCAGAAGAATATGTAGACTTATTATTAAATAATTTATCATCACAAATATCAGTATTTGATGAAACTTCGTTAGAAAGAAACGAAGAAATTCTTTTAGCATTAAAAGAAGCAAAGGTGCATAGAGATACAATTGTTGATAAAGTAACACAATTTTTGTCTGCATCTGATGACAATGTGCGTATGGCTGCATTAGAGTGCTTAGAAGAACATGCTCTTTTTAATGCCACAGCAAAGAAAATTATTTTAGATCTCGCTACTGAACCAGTAACAGACGAAAACTCTCGATTTATTGGGGTTGTAAAATCTATTATTCAAAATCATAAATGGTTGTAGTTTGCCGTTATTAACAAAATATTCTTATTCTAAGGAATTGATCAAATGGATGATCTCTTAAATAATCCTCTTATTATTTATTCTGGAATTACAATTTTAGCACTACTTGCTTTAAACGTTTTTACTTTAATTAAGTGCCGTAAAGGTAAAGCTAAGCAAGAGTCTTTGCCTGTAAAAGACTCTATTCGCAATTCCTTAATAGAACTTACAAACCAAAAATCGAATGATTATTTTGATAAACAACAATCTCCAAAAAAGAAACTCTCTGTACCAGCTGACGTTGCAAAAGAAGTGTCAGATAAAAAATCCTTTGAAGTGCACTCATGGTTTCAACGATTAAAAGGGGGCTTAAGAAAAACTCACCATCAAATTATTCAAAATCTCGATGAGTTTTTTCTTTCTAAAGATGATAAAGCTGCTAGAGCAGAAGCATTAGAACTTTTATTTGAACTTTTGGTACAAGCCGATGTGGGTGTGCGAACTTCTGAATTACTCGTAGATCGGGTAAAAAGTCGCTTAGGCGCTTCTGATTATTCAGACTCTCAAGTTTTTAAAAATGTGTTGCGCGAAGAAATTTTTAAAATCTTATCAAACACAAAAAACAATCCTAAAGGAACTCTCGAATCACCACTTCAAAGCCTTGCCAATAAAAAGATTCCTCATGTGGTGCTCATGGTTGGAGTGAATGGCGTAGGGAAAACAACCACAACAGGCAAACTTGCTTATAAAGCACATTTGCGTGGACAAAAGGTGGTTATTGGCGCTGCAGATACGTTTCGTGCTGCTGCTGTAGAACAGCTTGCCATTTGGGCGAATCGTTCGCATGCAGAGATGATTCGTTTAAAAGAAGGCTCCGATCCTGCTTCGGTTGCTTTTGAAACAATAAAACGCGCAACAGATAACTCAGCAAGCATTTGTTTAATTGATACTGCTGGACGCTTACAAAATCGTCAGGATCTTATGCAAGAATTGGCAAAAATTGCGCGAGTGATTTCTAAAGAAAATCCCGATGCGCCTCATGAAGTTTTGCTCGTTCTCGATGCAACAACCGGCCAAAACGCCCTGCAACAAGCGCGTATTTTTAAAGAAGTGATTCAAATTACAGGTCTTGTATTAACGAAATTAGATGGCACTGCCAAAGGAGGCATTGCCATTGCTATTGCTGCTGAGCTTGGCGTACCAATTCGTTATTTAGGAGTTGGAGAATCTGTTGAAGATCTAGAACCGTTTGAAGCCCACGACTTTGTGAATGCGTTGTTTGATTCTGACAAATCTTAAAAAATTATTTAAAAATTTAATTACTTACAAATTAATAATTCTTTTATGCTTGTTGTGAATTTTTGTGTGACGTTTCCTTTGCGAGGCTTCCATTCCTCATTTAAAAACATATCGCCAAAATTTATTGTTGACGCTCCACACAAGTTGTTCACTTTATCAATCACAGAAAGCAACTCACTTTCTTTGTGTAAATTTCTAAAATCAAATAAGTTAGATGGAAGCATATTTTTGCCTTTTAGATCAAAAACCACTACCCCACATTTTTTATATTTTTTTTGTTCTTTAAAAATTTTTTTAAGCCCAATTTGCCCATATTTTAAAAAATCAGGTGTAAAATTTGAATAGTAAGGCAATCGTATGTTGATTGTGTCGCTATAAAAATCTGCTTTATGATAATGCGTACTTAAATACACAGACAGATACTGCGCTTCAAGATTTTCAAGCCTAAGCTTTCTGCATGCAATGCCAATATGGTTGGCAAGAGCCGTATAAATATCTTCAAAGCTTGTGAGCAATTTAGCAAAACTTCTTGACACAATAATACTTTTTTTAGGCTCATAAAACAATTGAAAATCAATACAAGAAATGCCTTTTAATTCTCGAGCAATATTCAAGCCATTAATTGTAAAATATTTTTTTATTAAAAGATCGTCTTGTTTTATAAAATCATTTGCAAAATGAATTCCCAATTCTTGTAGTTTTTTTGCGTATTGTCTACCAATACCCCAAATATCACCAATTTCTACTCGTTCTAATGCTGCGTCAATATGATTATTTTGATATAATGCAAGAACACCATTTGCTTTGTGTGATTTTTTAGAAAGTCTGTTTGCAATTTTAGCTAATGTTTTTGTAGAAGAAATTCCTACACTACAAGGTATTCCTGTGTATTGATAAATAGTATTTTTTATTTTCCAACCGTATTCATGTAAATCTTCCTTCGAAACATGCGAAACTTTTAAAAAAGCCTCGTCTATAGAGTAAATTTCTACCTCAGGAGAAAATTGCTCAAGAATTTTCATAATTCTTGAAGACATATCACCATAGAGAGCATAGTTTGAAGAAAAATATTTGACATTATACTTAGTAATTAAATGCTTAATTTGAAAAAAAGGCTGTCCCATTTTGATACCAAGTTCTTTGGCTTCATTGCTGCGACTCACAACTGCCCCATCATTATTGCTTAAGACAACAACAGGAACATTGCGTAACTTAGGGTTAAATACCCTTTCACATGACACATAAAAATTATTTCCATCCACTAATGCTATCATAATATTTATGCTACACTGATTTGATGACTGTGGTCACCACACCCCAAATTTCAAAGTTCATACTGTTATTAATATGAATATTGCGATACAATTCATTTTCTGCTGCAAGAATAATATTTTGATTTTTTGTAAAAAATCGTTTTACCGTAAACTCTCCATCAACAACTGCAACAACAATTTTACCATTTGTAGCCTTTAAAGATCTATCAACAACAAGAATATCTCCGTTGTGAATACCTGCCCCTATCATAGAATCTCCCGAAGAGCGAACATAAAATGTCGCAGCAGGATGTTTTACAACGTATTCGTTTAAATCAATGGATTTCTCGATATAATCGGTTGCAGGAGAAGGAAAACCAGCACAAACTGAACTAAAAACAAATGGAATATAACGCTTCGAGTTTAAATTTGGAACAAAAAACATAGACCCTCCAAAACAACCGTACATATATATGGTTTAATTTTAAGATCAAGTCAAACATTAAAAATAATCTAAAATTTATTTTTCAATTTTTTTCTTGGATAATTTTAAGTTTTTTTAATAAATTAAGAATATAAACGGCGAGTACATGTATTTAATTAAAAAATTTTAATTAATTTGCAATTTTACACACAGCTTGCAAAAATAATTTATCTTCAGGAATAATAAAATTGATTTCTGCAATTAGTTTATCAAAGTTTTTATCTTTAAAATAAAAATCATTTAAAAATTGTAACGATTGAAATTGACTTAAAACTCTTTTAACCGAAGATTTTGTATTTCTAAGACCTTCTTTGGCGCTCAAGTCACAAAATTGCGCAATATGAATGGGTAAAATTTCTAAAATATTTTCTAAATTAAAAAGAGAAATTTCTGCACAGCAGTTTTTAGAAGACACACCATTGTCCCATGCAAAAAGAGAATTTGTAATAGAAATTCTAATATTTTGAGGTGTTATATTGTGACTATAAATACTAATGACAGTGGATGTTGTCAGATGCGTTTCTAAGCCTGCTTGCAACAGGTAAATGGCCAATGGCAACTTATTGCAATGAGAAGGAACATCGAAATGAGAAGAAAGAATAAAAGAGCAGTGTTCACTTTTTTCAAAAAAAATGCGACTCCACAAAATATCAACAGTCGAAATAAACGGAATATTTTTAAATTGTGGCAATTGGCAATTTTGCTGTAAAAAATCATTTGCGGTTAACGCTTCCCCATCTTCTTTTAATATCTCACACATCACAGCGGCATAGGGCATGTCTGCCATACGACACAACTCATAAAGAGCTTCTGTGTGCCCCGCCCTAGCAAGCAACCCACCACCCATGGCACGCAAAGGAAACACATGACCAGGAGAAATAAAATCACGATGGGTTGCCTGAGAATTGATCATCAGTGAAATCGTGTAAGCGCGATCAGATGCTGAGATACCAGTTGTCACACCATGCTTAGCATCAACTGATAACGTAAAATTAGTATGAGACATACCCCCTGGTAGCTGAGGAGCGAGGCTAAACCCCAATGTGTCTGCAAGCTCGTGACTTAACGATACACATAAAAGACCTTTAGCATGTGTTAGAGCAAAATTTACGTTTGCTGGCGTAGCACCAGACGCATGAAAAACCAAATCAATTTCGTTTTCACGCGCACCGTCGTCTCCAACAAGAATAGGCGCACCTTGTTGAAAGAGCGTTAGACAATTATGAAGCCGCTCATACATCGCAAAGAGTTCATAAGTATAAATATTCTCAGTAGACACCACCGATTGAAGCTCCTTTATAAACAACTAAAACAAACGGGTGAAAGGTACGCTGCACGCTCACAGTCCGATTCTTGCATTATCACAAGTTTTAGGAGAAAGCATTGTATGATGCATTCTGTTTTGTTACTGCATTTCGGAGAAAATTTTAAATGGAAATTACAATCACACATATCCTCATTATCTTAGAACTTATTATTTTAGAAGGGTTATTAAGTTTTGATAATGCGCTAGCTCTAGCCGCCCTGGTTCGCAAAAAACTAAAAGACCCTATTCAACAACAACGCGCTTTGGTTTACGGCATTTGGGGCGCATACATTTTAAGAATAGGAATTATTTTTGTTGGCGTTTGGCTCATGAAGTATGAATGGGTTAAAGCCATTGCTGGTTTTTATCTTCTTTATTTAGCAATTCATGAACTATTTCTTCATAAAACACAACAATCATTGACAGAAGACAACAATCAATCTGCATCGCAAATGACAAGCTTAAAGGTTAGTGCAAAAACTTTTTTCATAGTCGTTGCTCAAGTTGAGTTGATGGATTTGATGTTTTCAATAGACTCTATTGCAGTTGCATTAGCAATTTCTGATATAAAATGGGTTCTGATCACAGGCGCAGTGCTTGGAGTCTTATTTATGCGTATCGCAGCAGGCTTATTTATAAGACTAATTGAAAACTTTCCCGCACTTGAAAAAACAGCATTTGTACTGGTTGGTCTTGCAGGTTTAAATGTAATTTTAAAACTTAAAGACCTGAATCTAGGGTTTATGTACCTCACCATTGACAAACCAATACCTGAAAACATTTTTTTAGGATTAATAGTTGGTATTCTCGTATTTGCAATAGTATTTAGCAAGATATTTTCTAAAAAATTGGCAAAATAAAAATTCCGTATATTCCTCACGATATATAAAATCAAATAAGCACAATTTATATAAATAATTAAAACTATAAAAATTTACACTAAATTACTTGAGAAAATTTTTGAACTTTAAATCTATTTTAAACAATTAATAATGGATTTTTTTTCCAAATAAATTTTAAAAAAAATTTGATTTTTTTTTAAATACTCTCTAGTAGATTAGCAAAGTTATCAAAAAAACGATAACTGAATTTAAAGGGACTAATTTTATGAAAATGCTTTTAAAAATGATAGTGTTCATTGTTGCAAGCAAAGGTTTTTTTAGCTACGCCAATTGTCCCACCCCTGCCACTTTTGAAGTAACAGATAATTTAACCTTTATTGCAAAAACAGAGCAAGGAATATGGCAGCAAATCTATAATTATCAAAGCTATTACTATCAACAAAACTACGCTAGTACGGAAGTTTCGCTGTTTTTTGTCATAGCTCATAAAGAAAATAATAGGCAATTTTTTAGTAATCACAAAATACATTCTAATAAAATAATTTGCATCTATCAAGTTAGTAACAAACCTGGCAAATTTATTATTCTTAAAAATCCAGAAAACACACACTACGAAATCAATGTACCAACAAGAAATGATGAAATAAATGGATGGAGAGACGGAGAACAAACACCCTATTGCTTTACAAAAACACTGCCTGCACGCGAAAATATAGATAACTATACTTATTGTAATTTTAATGCACTTAATTAAATTAAAAACAATTTTTTAAAGTAAACAAAATGTTTTGGTAATATTGTTATAAAATAATGAATGAGTTTTAAAAAAATAGCGTAACATACTGTTACGTAATCATGTACTTATTAATTACTTTGTACTTACCTCTCCATCAACATTATTATTCAATTGCTGTTGAATCGCTTTCTTTAAATCGTTTTGAGTATCACGATTAGAGTATCGCTTCATCTCTTCCATAATAAAATGCTTAGTTTGGTACTGAGGATCTTTCAATACCAGCTGCTTACCTAATCTGTTACTTAAATTAAAAACAAGAGGAGCCTTTAGATTAGCGCTCATTTTTTTAGGATCCATTGGAATTGTTACAATGACGGATATAACAGCCTCATTTGGATTTGTAAGTTTAAGAGCTGCAACCTCCTCTTCAGTAACCTCTACCATATAATCAGGCCTAAATGAAAGAGGACTAATTACAATAAAAGCCATTGTAGCTTCGTTAGTAGATTGAAGCCATTTAAACGGAGAATCAGTGTCATGATCAAGGAGAATAAATTGATTCAATTCTGGAAAACCAATAAGTCCTTCAGGCAGTGAAATTATATCACCTTCATTAATTTCCACTTCTCCGAAGCGCGATGTATTTACCTTCAAAGCATCCCTCCTATTTCATCAAATCATTAGCTCAATTCTCAGGTTATGTGACTCAAATAAAATGTGCAATAAGCGCACCTTTTTTTATTGACGTGTCAAAATATTCATCGCTAAAAGGTGTCAAATGAATAATCAATATTAAAATAGATTTAGTTTTACACAATGGCTAGTCATAAAAGAAAAATTATAAAACCCCAAACGCAAATATCTGTAATCAAAGAAATTTATTAATTACTAAGGCTATAGATTTATAATCTACTGAGCACTAAAGAAAAGCAATAAAAAACAAAAAAAGCAATTAATAAAAACAGAATTTTTTTTCAAATATTGATAATCAAATTTTATCAAAAAAAAATCTACATACCAATTTTTAAAAAATTGGGAAATAAAATTAAAGTTAGAAAATAGTACTCCGAAAAAATAAGGCGACAATTTGGAGAGACAAATGTCAAAATTAGAAATACTAAAAAAAAGAAAAGAAGAAATAGAGAATACTTTAAATAACCTGCAAAAATTATTCGATGCAAGAAATGCATTTCTTGCTAACTACGAAAGACTAGCGTTTGAAAGAGTAATAAAAAAGAAAAGAACACTTTTAAATGTAAGTAACAATAAAAGAGTTAATTTTATGCGAAGATTAACAAAATCATCTGATATGGAAATGAAAAAAAGTAGATTATGTATTTTTTACTTAAACTCAAGAAAACTTCATTTAATTAAAACATTAGATGACATTAAAGCAGAACTAGATATATTACAAACAACAGGAAATAATTTCGTCCCTAACGAGTGATACCAACAAGCATTTTTTTCCTATTTACATAAATTAAAATATTCATTTAAATATTATTATAATTAGTATTTTAAATTTGAGATTTTTTAAATGCAAAATATACTTAAAAAAAATTTATTAAAAAAATTTAAAGAAAATCGTAATAAATTTATTATATTTTGTATTTGCTTATTAGTGATCTCAACAACCACATATATCCTTATATTTGCATTCCCATTTAAAATAGTAATGACAGCAAATGCTGCAAGTAATAAAAAAGAAAATGTAATAAAAAATAAAAAAGAAAATATATTTAAAGTAATCTCCGAAAAAGCAAAAATAAAAAATATTCCAATTTTTTTAGAATCGATTGGAACTGTCTTACCAACTGAAAGCGCAGTAGTTAAAACACAGCTCAGTGGCGAACTAAAATCTGTTCAATTTAAAGAAGGACAGCTTGTAAAAAAAGGAGATTTATTAGCAGAAATTGATTCAAAAACATATCAAGCACAACTTATGCAATATGAAGGGCAATTACTAAAAGATAAAGCATTACTCAATAACGCCCGTTTAGACTTAAAGCGCTATAAAATGCTTATTGAAACAGGTGGAATTTCAAAACAAACTCTTGATACTCAAAGTTGGCTAGTTAAACAATATGAGGGTGCAGTAAAATCAGATAAAGGATTACTCGAAGTTGCAAAAATAAATCTCAATCGTTGTAAAATTACAGCGCCAATATCTGGCCTTGCAGGATTAAGAAAGGTAAATCCTGGTAATTATGTACAAGTTAGTGATCCAAACGGAATTGTAATTATAAATAAACTACAACCTATTTCTGTTATTTTTTCGTTACCAAGCGATCATATTCAAAAAATAATTAATAAACTAAAAACAAAGTCAAAAGTTACGGTATCAGCACTAGACAAACAAAAAGAACAAATACTTGACTCTGGAGATCTGGTATCCAGTGAAAATCAAATAGAATCTACTACTGGAACTATTAAACTAAAAGCAAATTTTAAAAATGAAGATTTGATACTATTTCCTAATCAGTTTGTAAATGTAAAAGTATTAATAGATTTTTTTGAAAATGCAATTGTTATTCCAACTTCTGCAATTCAACGAGACAAAAAAGGCCATTTTGTATACTTAATTCAAAATAATAAAGTTAAAATTAATTATATTTCTACGAGTATCGAACATGAAAACGAAACAATTGTTGTTTCAGGAATTAAAAAAAACGACTTGGTTGTTTCTGAAGGGACAAACGGATTATTTGATGGCGCAGAGGTTGCGTTATGATCAATTTATCTGCTCCATTTATAAAACGCCCAATAGCAACATCTCTGTTTATGATTGCCATTTTACTAGTTGGTATTCTTGCCTTTAATTTATTGCCAATTTCTGCGCTTCCTGAAGTAGAATATCCAACAATTCAAGTTGCAACGTCTTATCCTGGCGCAAGCCCCGAACTCGTAGCAACTACAGTCACAGCTCCATTAGAACGACAATTTGGACAAATGCCAGGACTATTACAAATGACGTCTGCTAGCTCATTTGGAAGCTCAATCATTACACTGCAATTTAATTTAGATATGAATCTTGATGTCGCCGTTCAACAAGTTCAAGCAGCAATAATTTCAAGTCAAAATTTGCTGCCGGCAAACTTACCAACCCCACCTATTTATAGCAAAGTCAACCCAGCCGATGCACCAATTATTACACTGGCATTAAACTCAAAATCTTTAAACCTAACCGAAGTGCAAAATTTTGCAGAAACTCGATTTGTTCCTAAAATTTCAGAAATCACAGGCGTTGGCATTGTCAGACTCAGTGGTGGCCAGCGTCCAGCAATACGAATTCAAGTTAACCCTGTTTTACTTGCTTCCTATGCGCTCAATCTTGAAGACATACGAACAACAATTAACAATGCAAACTCAAATGGCGCAAAAGGAAGTATTGATGGCGAAATACTGACCTATACAATTAACTCAAATGATCAACTTTTAACAAAAAATGATTTTGAAAAACTGATAATCACATACCTTGATCAAGGAGCGATTTACCTTAAAGATATTGCCGATATTTCTGAGGGACCAGAAAATACCCAACTTGCAGCTTGGGTCAATAATGAACCAAGCATCATTCTTGATATTCAAAAACAGCCAAATACTAATGTTATCGAAATTGTAGATAAAATTAAAAATATCTTACCCAAATTAAAAGCAACTGTTCCCAAAGAAATTAATATATTAATTGTAAACGACAGAACAATTACAATAAGAAAATCTATAAATCATGCAAAATTTGAATTGATATTATCAATAATATTAGTCGTATTAATAATATATTTATTTTTAAATAGCTTTTCGGCTACGTTTATTCCAAGTCTTGCCGTACCTTTATCACTAATTGGTACTTGTAGCGTAATGTATTACCTTAACTTTAGCTTTAATAACTTAACAATTATGGCTCTAACTATTGCAACAGGATTTGTTGTCGATGACGCTATTGTCATGATTGAAAATATATCAAGATATTTAGAAAAAGGTTTTACACCTTTAGACGCTGCGCTTAAAGGCGCAGCTCAAATTGGATTTACAATTATTACCTTAACAATATCTATAATTTCTGTGTTAATTCCACTTTTTTTTATGGAAGATATTATTGGCAGATTATTTAGAGAATTTGCTGTAACATTAGCGATTTCAATTTTTATCTCAGCAATAGTTTCTTTAACCTTAACCCCAATGCTTTGCAGACAATTATTAAAATCAGAGCATAGTAAAGAAATTAAAATAAATTTTTTTCAAAATTTATTAAATATTATTATTGAAAAATATTCTGTAACTTTAAAGTTTGTATTATCTCAAAAAAATAAAACAATTTTAGTTTCATTTATTGTATTATTCATAACAGGAATTTTGTTTGTTGCAATTCCAAAAGGATTTTTTCCGATTCAAGATACAGGAGCTATTATAGCAATAACAGAGGCACCCCAGTCAGTTTCATTTTCTGAAATGAATAAGAGGCAAAAACATGTTGCTGAAAAAATATTAGAAGATCCCGCAGTTGAAAACATAACATCAATTACTGGAATTGATGGAATGAATACAACATTAAATAGCGGAAGAATATTAATTACTTTAAAACCATTTGAAATCAGAAAAATCACAAGTGAAAAATTAATAAAAAAAATTCAAAAAAAATTAGATAACATTAAAAATATTAAAACATATATGCAACCAGTTCAAGATCTTAATGTTGAAAATAAAATAAGCCGCACTCAATTTCAATATAGTATTACTTCTCCAAACTCAAAAGAAGTTGATGATTGGAGCAAAAAAATAATTGAAAAATTAATTGAAAGCCCTCTTTTTAATGATGTGACTAGTGATGTTCAAAACTCAGGGCTTCGTGCAGAGATTGTGATTGATCATCAAGTAATTGGCACTTTAGGAATTACGCAAACAATGATTGATAATGCAATTTACAATTCATTTGGACAACGGCCTATTTCTACAATATTTACAAATATCAATCAATATAATGTAATATTAGAAGCAAATCCTAAACTAAAAATTACTATTCAAAATTTATTAGATCATATTTTTATTCAAAATAAAGGCAATATTATTCCTTTTTCTGCGTTTGCTAAAGTTGTAGAATCAACTACGCCTCTTGTTATCAATCGAAAAGGACAGTTTCCTGTTGCCACTCTTTCATTTAATTTAGCACCAGGAGCCTCCTTAGGCTCTGCCGTTGCAGCAATAGAAGACACAAAAAATAAACTACAAATTCCTCCATCTCTTCAGACATCATTTGAAGGGGTGACTCAAATATTTCAAAACTCAATAACCAATTCTTTATTGTTAATATTAGCATCCATCACAGTTGTTTATATAATTTTAGGTATTCTTTATGAAAGCTATATTCATCCAATAACAATTCTTTCAACCATACCATCAGCAGGTTTAGGAGCACTCCTTGCATTATTTATCACAGGAAATGAATTTAATATTATCTCATTAATTGGTATGATTTTATTGATTGGCATTGTCAAAAAAAATGCAATTATGATGATAGATTTTGCATTGGATCTTCAACGAAATCAAAAATTAATCGCAGAAGAAGCAATTTATCAAGCATGCCTTCTTCGCTTTAGACCAATTTTAATGACAACTATGGCTGCTTTACTTGCAGCAATTCCTTTGGCATTTGGCAATGGAATAGGAGCAGAGCTTAGAAAACCATTAGGCATTTGTATAATTGGAGGGTTGATTTTAAGTCAAATATTAACCTTGTATACAACTCCAGTTGTATATTTATTTTTTGATAAAATATCCAAAACCTTTTTGTCTTTTGCTCAAAAAAATAGCGAAAAAGAAACTCCTCAAACAGTTTTGGATATAAAAAAATGAGAAATATATCTTCTCTATTTATCAATCGCCCAATAGGAACTTCATTACTAGGAGCTCTCATCATATTAGCAGGAATTCTTGCTTTTAAATTATTACCAGTTTCACAATTACCGCAAATAGAGTTTCCAACAATTGTTGTTCAAGCAGCTCTTCCGGGAGCCAATCCAACAATTATGGCATCCTCGGTGACAACACCA
Source organism: Spirobacillus cienkowskii (assembly GCF_037081835.1). GTDB lineage: Bacteria > Bdellovibrionota_B > Oligoflexia > Silvanigrellales > Silvanigrellaceae > Silvanigrella > Silvanigrella cienkowskii. The sequence continues at coordinate 1,978,178 of NZ_CP146516.1, forward strand.
CTAGAACGACAATTAGGAAAAATTTCTGGCGTTTCTGAAATGACTTCTACATCAGGATCTGGATCATCACGGATTGTTTTGCAATTTGATTTATCTCGAAAAATTGATGGAGCTGCAAACGATGTGCAAGCAGCAATCAATGCCTCATTAAATCAATTACCTAAAGAGTTGCCAGCAGTTCCAACATATCGCAAAGTTAATCCAGCCGACGCACCAATCATGATTCTTTCTCTTACATCTGACACATTAAAAAAAGAACAAATCTATGATGCGGCGTCTTCAATTCTGCAACAAAAAATTTCGCAAATAGAGGGTGTTGGACAAGTTAACATAGGAGGCAGCTCACTACCAAGCATCAGAATTGATCTCAACCCACACTTACTAAATCATTATGGAATATCATTAGAAAATGTAACACAAGTTATCAATCAAGCACACAGCATTACACCTAAAGGTTTATTTGAAGATGATTTAAAGTCATATCAAATAGAAACATCCCCACAAATATTTTCTTCACATCAATATAATCCATTAATAATTTCGTATAAAAATAATAGTTATGTAACTTTAAAAGATATTGCTAAAGTTTATGATTCTGTCGAAGATTTAAAAAATATGGGTTATGCCGATGGCAAACCTGCTGTAATATTAATAATATTTAAAGAACCAGGAAAAAATGTTATCGAAACAGTTGATCGTATTCAAAAAGAAATTCCACAATTAAAATCTTTAATTCATAAAGATATAGATTTAACAGTTTCGTTAGACAGAACACTAACAATTAGAGCGTCTTTATTTGATGTAGAAAAAACTTTATTAATTTCTATTATATTAGTAATTTTAATTGTATTTTTATTTTTTAAAGATATCAATGCAACAATTATTCCATGCATCGCTATTCCATTGTCCCTTCTTGGAACATTTATTATTATGTTTTTATTGGGTTATAGTCTTGATAACTTGTCTCTCATGGCACTAACTATTGCCACAGGTTTTGTTGTTGATGATGCTATTGTTGTTTTAGAAAATATTAATAGACATATTGAATTAGGAAAGACTCCATTTCAAGCTTCATTAATAGGTGCTAAAGAAGTTGTATTTACTATAATATCAATTAGTATATCTTTAGTTGCAGTATTTATTCCGCTCCTTTTTATGGATGGAATCGTTGGCAGATTTTTTAGAGAGTTTTCAATCACATTATCAATTGCTATTATTGTATCGTTATTTGTATCAATCATATTTACACCTACTATGTGCTCAAAAATGTTAAAAAATTCGCGAAGTCAAAATTACAAAATAAATATGCTATCTAAAATTTATGAAAAAAGTTTATTTTGGAGTATCAATCACAAAAAAACAATTATTCTAGTTACATTATTAACAATATTTACAAGTGTTTATTTATACAAAGAAACACCTAAAGGATTTTTTCCGCAACAAGATACCGGAAGAATTATTGGCGCAATTCAAACCGACCAAAATATTTCATTTATTAATTTACAAAAAAAATTTACTAAGTTTATTGATATAATTAAACAAGATGAAGCAATTGAGCATGTGGTTGGTTACGTTGGTGGAAGCTCCGCAAATTCAGGTAATGTATTTATAAGTTTAAAGCCGTTAAAGGATAGAAAAGTTTCTTCTGATCTTGTTATCAAACGTCTGAGACAAAAATTATCAACTCTACCTGCGGCTAAAATATTTTTGCAATCTGCTCAAGATATTGTAATAGGAGGTCGCCAAGGAGGGGCACAATTTCAATTTTCATTATCTGCCGATAACTTAACTGAATTAAAAAAATGGACTCAAATATTAACGAAAGAACTTGCCACACTCCCTGGAATTGCTGACATAAACAATAATCAAAAAGAAAATGGATTAGAATTATTTATAAATATAAACAATCAAAAAAAATCCGAATTTAACATAAGCAATAATTCAATAAATAAGTATCTTTATAGTTATTTTGGCCAAAAAGCGGTTGCTACAATTTACAAAAATTTAAACCAGTATCGAATTATTATGGAAGTCGATCCAAAATTTGCTGATAATACAAAAATTATAGATGGGGTTTATATTAATAATAGTAAAAATACACTAGTTCCTTTAAATTCGTTTTCTCAACATCATGTAACAAATTCTTTATTATCAATAAATCACCAATCTAGTTTTCCTTCAACAACCTTATATTTTAATTTACTTCCTGGAATTTCTTTAGGAAATATTGTTAATCAAATCAATGATTCTGTTAAAACTTTAAATTTACCTCCAACAGTTCAAGCCTCGTTTCAAGGAAGCGCAAAAGAGTTTCAAAAATCACTAGATAATCAACCTATTTTAATTTTATCAGCAATAGTCACTGTGTATATTATTCTTGGTATATTATATGAAAGCTTTATTCACCCCATTACAATATTATCAACTCTACCTTCTGCAAGCGTTGGCGCTTTAATAGCACTATATATTACTAAAACTGATTTAAACTTAATTGCATTAGTTGGTATAATATTACTAATTGGGATTGTTAAAAAAAACGCTATCATGATGATCGATTTTGCAATTAACGTTCAAAAAGATAATGCTATATCATCGAGTGATGCAATTTTTAAATCAGCATTACTAAGATTTAGGCCAATTATGATGACAACTTTAGCGGCAGTATTAGGAGCTGTTCCCTTAGCATTTGGAGAGGGAGTTGGTTCTGAATTTAGAAAACCTCTGGGAATTACTATAATAGGTGGATTATTATTTAGTCAATTATTAACCTTATATACAACACCAATTATTTATATTTATTTTGATAAATTATCAGAGTGGTTTAAAAAAAATAAACCAAAAGTTTTAGGAAATAATTATGAAAAATAATAATGATAAATTTAAAATACTACTCACTTTAACTTTTCTTTTTTATTCTTGTACTAGTGGCCCCAAATACAACCCAATATCTTTTGAACTTTCTGATAAATATAAAGAAACAAATGATAAAAACTGGAAAATAGCCGAACCAAATGACGAAATTCCTAAAGGAAAGTGGTGGGAAGTATTTAATGACCCTATCCTTAATCAATTTGAAGAAACTCTCGAACACTCAAATCAAAATATTCAAGTCGCTCTCCATCAATTTGAGCAAGCTCAAGCACTTGTTGCACAGGCGTCATCTGCATATGGTCCCTCTGTAGCGGTTGCAGGTGGCGCATCTCGCCAAAGACAGCCCGCTAGCAAACAAATACCTCAAGCCACCTATTCTAACTCCTTTCAAAGCTCAATCAATGCCTCATGGATTCCTGATCTATGGGGCGCTGTCCGCCATAACGTAGATGCAAACAGAGCCGCCGTAGAAGCAAGCGCTGCGCAATTAGAAAATACTAAACTCGCATTACAAGCCTCACTTGCTCAATATTATTTTTCAGTCAGAATTCTCGATCATAATCAACAAATTTTTACGCAAATTATAGAGTGCTATAATACCATAAACAATATAACAGAAAAGGCAAAAAATGCGGGTATAGCTTCTTCAATAGATTATGAAAACTCAAATGCGCAACTCGAGCAAGCTAAAATTCAATTATCTGAAATTAAAATATCTCGTTCTCAATATGAACATGCCATTGCCGTATTATTAGGAAAGCCTCCTTCTGAATTTACCCTAGAACCACAAAAGACAAAAATTACTATTCCAGAAATTCCTTTATTGTTACCTTCTCGTTTACTAGAACGCCGCCCCGATATTGCGCAAGCAGAAAGACTTGTTGCGCAAGCAAATTCACAAATTGGACTGGCAGAAGCTGGTTATTTTCCTGATTTTACGTTTTCAACAAGTGCTGGATTTTCCAAAACTGACATTGATAGCCTTTTTTCATTACCATCCCTATTTTGGAGTTTAGGGGTAAGTTTAACCGAAACAGTTTTTGATAATGGATTACGTGCTGCAAAAGTACGGTCGGCAGAAGCGAATTATCAAGTGACAGTCGCAAAATATCGTCAAACGGTATTAGGTGCACTGCAAAATGTTGAAGATATTTTAGCTTCAATTAGAAATATTAAAATAGAGGAAGAATTTCAACATAGCATCACAGATCGCAATAAAATCATTGAAGAAATAATATTAACAGGATTTCACTTAGGAAAAAATTCTTATCAAGAAGTCATGCGAGCTCAAATCAATTTATTACAAGCCCAAAAGTCTGTTGCCGATTTATTAGGACGGAATATCTCAGCACACCTCAATCTTATCGGGGCACTTGGCGGGATTTGGTCTCATTAAAAACACGTATTTTTAATTAAACTATTTATTTTTTATATTTAATTTCGATAAATAAATAACAAAATATTTCTTAAAATTAATTAAGGAAAGATTTTTAATGTATCAAAAAACATTAGTATTTATTTGTATTTTTTTATTTTTTATAAATTCATGCAAAAAAATTATTAATTCAGAGATCGCGCGTAGTCCAGGACCATCCTCATGCTTGGCAAACAGAAACGAAATTTTATCTACAAATATAGTAGGAGGCCAAATTGTTGATAATACTACAGTTCCTTCGGGCAGAAATACGGTTGGAATTGTATTGCCTTTGGGAAATTCAATGTATGTCGTATGCACCGGAACCGTTGTGGCAGATAACCTTATTCTTACCGCAGCGCATTGCTTAGATGACATAGATCATAACAATGTTTCTCCAGGCCATATTGTGTTTTCAGATCAATTGAACTTTAGCCGGAACTCTGTGGTATCATCCCCAATCACATGTTGGCAAAAACACGGCAGCTACACCTCTTGTGCCGACACCAATTCATTGGGCTGTACTCTATTTGATATAGCCTGGTTAAAAATTGGCAATAGCGCAACAGCAAATTATGGCTACAATACTATTTCTGTTTTAGCAAATCCTCAATTGATTACAGCAACTGAATCAAAGTGGATGTTTGGCTTTGGACATTTGAGTGATTCTCAGTCAAATACATCAAATAGAAAGTATTCTGTTATGTCTGCCTCATCGATTAATTTTCCAGACACTATTCCAGGAGGGGCTATTACAAATTTCAATGCAATTACATTTAACAATGCTTATCAAAGCTATTTAACCGTTATCGGGCCAAACAACCAACCAGGCTCTGCAAAAGGAACCTGCATGGGGGATTCTGGAGGTCCCGTATACCTTAATCGCAATGGAAATTATATTTTAGCTGCACTCACACAAGGCTCAAACTCAGTGCTAACCCCACACCCCACAAACACGGCACCCCCTTACAGCTTTAATTCGTCTCAGTATGCTTTATGCAATGACGGCTATGGCGTTTACACAACCATTGGTAACTATATCAATTGGATACAAACGAGCAGTGGAGTGACATTGAGCCTCTTTTAAAAAATCAAACAATTTAACAGTTGTTTTGAACAGTTAACTGATCGAGTAAATCTTTAACCGTCATGCGCGAGACACCAAGACTTCTCAAGGATGAAGCAACAACATTTAAAATTGATTTTTCTAAATCAAATACTTTTTCATCACCAACTTGACGATAGACTGGCTGATGCGCATCAATAAGCGCAATGGCATCTGAACCCAATTCTGTTTTTAAATAATCAACACTAGGATGCACATTTTCAATGTAAAATTGATACCGACTTAATAATGATGTTTCATCATCATCAGCCCTGCCTCGTTTTGTGGCTCTTGATAACATTTCTTGTTTACTAATACTTAAATGCAATACTTTAATAACCGGAATACCAAACCGTTTTAAAAAAGAAATTAAATGTTGCGCAGCTTTAACAGTTCGTGGGTAACCATCTAAAATAAAAGGATGAGTTTTAAATTCTGGAGAATGTTCTATATGAGCCGCAATAAAATCTTGCGTCCATCTATTTGGAACCAACAAGCCATTCATTGTGCAAAATTCAAGCCATTCTAACTGACTTGTAAATTTATCCATTTCTTTTCGTTTAAAATACAACTCCATTTCTGGTACATAATTTAAAACTTTGCGTGTTAAATCGTCTGTGGTATCCACACAGTCAAAAATATTGACTGCATCTGAAATTTTATAATTTTCAGCAAGTAAAGTTGCATAGCTTTTTTCATTTTTGGCACGTTGAAAAGTTGTACGCAAAATTTCGCCCATTGATAAATGAGCTTCTTGAGGAATAGACATTACCTTAGATAAGGCAACAGCAACCTCTCCTTTTCCGCAGCTTGAGGGTCCTGTTAAAATTAAAACCCCCGGACCCCGTAATGAAACACGTTCAACTTTAATTTTAGACTCTAATTCATAAGCAACTCGGCTCAATGACATGTTTCATTTCCTATTTATTAAAGTAATATTTGTACTTGATTTTGTTTTAGCTGTTCGAGAATTGATTTTAAAATAGTTTCTTCTTGAGAAATTGCTGGGTATAAAGGAGCGCGAAGATTAGGACCACACAAACCCAAATGAGAAAGCATCCATTTTACTCCAATAGGGTTTGGTACAGAAAATATGCCACTATTTATGCAGTATGTTGCTAAATGAATTTTTTGCATTTCTTTCAAATTGTTCTTATAAAAATTTTGTAAAATTTGTAAAAGCGCATTAGGAATAATATGCGAGGTGACAGAAATCACACCTTCGGCTCCACACAAAAGCGCTGGCGCATAAGTTGCATCGTCTCCTGATAAAATTCTTACATTGTTTTTGTTACTTTCTTTTAAAGCATTTTTCATTTCTACTATTGCATTTACATTTCCAGCAGCTTCTTTAATAGCAACAATGTTTTCATTTTCAGAAGCAATTGTAGCTAATGTACCTGGTAAAATATTAACGCCCGTTCGACTTGGCACATTATAAATACAAATAGGTGTATTTTTTAATGCTAATGCCACCTCTCCGTAGTGCTTAATCAAACAATGCTGACTTGGTTTATTGTAATAAGGAGTGACTACCATGACTCCATTTGGAGAATTATTATTAGTATTTTTTATTTGTGAATATTTTATTGATTTATCAATAGTTGTTTTTGTATAATTTGTGCCTGTGCCAACATATACATGAAAATGATCATCTTGATGATTTAATGCAGCAAGAACTAAACTTTCTGACTCTTGTTCTGTGAGTGCTGCGTTTTCTCCTGTTGTTCCTAAAACAACAATCCCATGAATTCCTGCTGCTTTTTGATAAGCGATTAGTTTATCAAAAGATTGAAAGTCAACCTCTCCATATTTATCAAAGGGAGTTACGATTGCGGTCATGACTCCAGTAAAAGGTTTGTGACTCAAGGGTTTCTCCTTCCAAGTTAAAAACTTCTGCCTGGCAAAGGATAGCTATGTTAAAGAAACTTAGCAAGAATTGCATGAGCCTGTTGACCTCTACGTTGAGATTTGCTAACCACTCAATTACTCAAAAAGGGGCCGGTAGCTAAATGGTTACGGCAGCTCGCTCATAACGAGACGATCTGGGGGTTCGAGTCCCTCCCGGCCCACCACTTTTATGATTTTAAAACTCCACATCCATCTATTATCATTTGCATTCAATAAGAAGCTCTACAGTCGATTTCTTATGCACTTCTGCATCCGACGTCATACAGTTTACATTAAATTTATTTTTATCATTGTTTCCGTAGCAATTTGTACGGGAAGGGGTTGAAACGTAAGAATCATCCGCCCGCCCAACCTTTTGGGCCGTAAGCCGTGGCACAACCAACCAAACTTAAAATCAATAAACTTGCAATAAGAACGCAACGCATTGGATCTAACCCCTTAATAAAATTATTTTACATTGTGACAACGTGTCGAAGATACTGAAATGAGCAACAGACCTTAATTTAAGGTCACCACTTTTCTCTAGGTAAGAAGTTCATCAAGTTCTTTTGAAATCAACTCTGGAGTATCAGTGGGTGCGTATCTTTTAAGCACTTCACCATTTTTACCTATCAAAAATTTTGTAAAATTCCACTTAATAAATTCTGTTCCGAGTAATCCTTTGCTTTGTTTCTTTAAATATTGATACAATGGATGCGCATTTTTGCCATTTACTTCAACTTTTGCAAACATTGGAAAAGAAACCTGGTAATTTAAATTACAAAAATTTTTGATTTCGTTTTCATCTCCTGGCTCTTGTGCACCAAATTGATTGCAAGGAAACCCTAATACATAAAAACCCTTAGCATTGTAATTTTTATAAAGTTTTTCTAATCCTTCATACTGTGGCGTAAAACCACATTTACTGGCTGTGTTGACAATTAATAAAATATTTCCTTTAAATTCTTCTAATCTTTTTACATGACCATCTATATTTTTGACTTCAAAATTATAAATCGATTCATTTGTCATATTTGACTCTCCTTCTTTTGATTGTTTACATACACCCAACAAAATTCTAGATAACTTAAATAATTTTTTAATATCAAATACATATATTGGCAAATGAGGTTTTCTAAAAACTAGACAGTTTCTATTGACAATGCTAACTTGCTCCAGTAAACGGAAATCACCGCAGTCGTAGCTCAGTTGGTTAGAGCACCACGTTGACATCGTGGGGGTCAGAAGTTCGAGTCTTCTCGATTGCACCATGAAAATGGTGTTCAAAATGAATTCTAAGAATTTCCAAGTTATCGATGGATTTAACATCATTGCACCCGCCTACGACCTTGCCAGCGATGCAATAACTTTTGGTCTCCATAGAGTTTTTCGTTCAAGACTCTGCTCCAATGCAATATCACTTACACCACAAAATGGAACACTGCTCGACCTTGCTACAGGCACAGGAGACGTTGTTCTTAAAGTTGCCCACTCACGCCCAGATATCTCTATTACAGGATTAGATGCCGCAGAAGGCATGTTAAATATTGCGCAAAAAAAAATAGAACATAAAGCAAAACTATTTCAAAAAAATATTGAATTTAAACTTGGTGATGCCCTAGCAATTCCATTTTCTAACGAAACATTTGACACCATTACAATAAGCTGGGGAATTCGTAATTTTACGCCGCTATCTGTTGCATTAAAAGAAATTATGAGAGTTCTTAAACCCAAAGGACACTTAATCATACTAGAAGTTGGCAAACCAGAATTCTCATCAATTCAAAAAATTTCTCGTTTGTGTAAAAAAAACTTTCCTAAAATTGAAAGTAAACTCACAGATTTTCTACCAGTTTCTTTTCAACAAGCCAATTTATCAGAATCCTTTCCAAGTGGTAGCCAGCTTGTTGCAGAACTGTACGATAGCGGTTTGATAAATGCAAAATCTACCAATCCCCTTGGTGCAGGTTTTGTTTATTTATACTCTGCTCAAAAGCCTGCTGCGAGATAATGCTGAACTGTATAAAGCAACCCCTCATCCAATTTATGAGTTGGTTCCCACCCCAACTTATTTTTAATCTTAGAATTGTCTATTGCATACCGCCAATCGTGCCCAGGTCTATCTGTCACAAAAGAAATGAGGGATTCATAGTTTATAGAAGCTGGTTTTAATTGATTCATAATTTTACAAATCATTTTTACTAAACTCATATTACTCACTTCAGTATTGCCACCAACATTAAAACACTCTCCAACACAAGAGCGTTGTAATACAGCATCGATAGCAGAACAGTGATCAATCACATACAGCCAATCTCTAATGTTACTTCCATCTCCATATACAGGAATGCGCTGCTGCTCTAAACAGCTTCTAATCACGGTTGGAATGAGTTTTTCTGAATGCTGAAATCGACCATAATTGTTAGAACAATTCGTAATAGAAATTGGTAAACCATAAGTATTTGCATACGCTTTCACCAAATGATCCGAACTTGCCTTCGTTGCCGAATACGGAGACTGTGGATCATAAGGCGTGATTTCAGAAAATGGAAGATCATGCAATGACAACGAACCGTACACTTCGTCCGTAGAAATATGATGAAAACGACATTGATTTTGAGTTAATTTTTTTTCAACAATCCACACTTGACGCGCAGCCTCTAGCAATTGAAACGTGCCAAGCACATTTGTTTGCACAAAATGCAGAGGATTTTCGATGGAACGATCAACATGACTTTCTGCCGCAAAATTTATAATTTTTGTTATTGAATATTGTCTTAACAAATTTACAATTAAATTTTGATCACAAATATCACCTTGTACAAATTTATGGGAATACAAATCAGATAAATTTGACAAATTTTTTAATGAACCAGCATAAGTGAGTTTATCTAAACTTATTATTTTTATTTTATGATATTTTTCAAACATGTATCTAACAAAATTTGAGCCAATAAATCCCGCAGCCCCTGTTACAAGCAAAACATCTTCATGCACCATTTCGCACCCTGCCCAATAAAACATTTACACATGATTGTTCAATACTTTTAGAAGATATTTGCCATAGCTATTTTTAGATAAAGCCAGAGCTAATTTTTCGAGTTGATCAGCGGAAATAAAACCTTTACGCCACGCAATTTCTTCTGGACAACAAATTTTTAAACCCTGTCTTTCTTCTAATACAGAAACATATAATGAGGCTTCAAGCAAAGACCGAGGGGTTCCTGTATCTAGCCACGCAACACCTCTACCTAATATTTCTACTTTTAATTTTTGCAAACTTAAATATTTTTTTAAGATATCTGTAATTTCGAGTTCGCCACGCAACGATGGTTTGAGTTCTTTTGCAAATTGTACAACATTGCAATCAAAAAAATAAAGCCCTGTAATTGCAATATTTGACTTAGGATCTGTGGGCTTTTCTTCTATTGAAATAATTTGCCCTTGAGCATCAAAATTTACAATACCATACCGCTCAGGATCATTAACAGAATAACCAAAAACCAAACCGCCTTCTAAATCCTTGCGACAATCTTCAAGGTAATGCATAAAACTTTGGCCATGAAAAATATTATCACCTAACATTAAGCACACATCGCTTTTACCAATAAAATGTTCGCCAATTAAAAAGGCTTGAGGGAGTCCTGCAGGCTCGCGCTGTTCGGCATAAGATAAAGAAATTCCTAAGCTGCTTCCATCTCCTAAGAGTTCTTGAAACAAGAGGAGATCTCTTGGGGTAGAAATAATCAAAATTTCTTTAATATTTGCCATTATCAGCATTGAAAGAGAGTAGTAAATCATTGGTTTATCATAAACAGGAATCAACTGTTTACTTATAACTTGGGTCACAGGAAATAGACGGGTTCCAAGACCTCCGGCTAAAATTATTCCTTTCACGAAACCTCCTCCAAATCCCTTGACACAAACCTTAAGGCGCTTAGCCTTTATCTTACTGCCTTGCACCAAACAGGCAAACACAAAACCTCTTTATAGGAGACTTTCATGAATAAATCTATCCGTCCTTTAAACGATCGCATTCTTTTGAAACGTATTGAAGCAGAACAAAAAACAGCTGGAGGCATTCTTATACCAGATAATGCTAAAGAAAAACCTCTAGAAGGCAAAGTGATTGCAGTTGGAAACGGTAAAATATTGGAAAACGGCACACACCAAACTCCTGATGTCAAAACTGGTGATAAGGTTTTATTTGGCAAATGGAGTGGCAATGAAATCAAAATTGATGGCGAAGAATTTTTGCTTGTTAAAGAAGACGAAATTCTTGCAGTAATTGAAGCTTAATGTATATACTTTTTCTGTTTTCTTAAGTTAACTAAACTATTATTTTTTATACAGAGGATAAAGACAATGGCTGCTAAAATGATTTCCTTTAATGAAAATGCACAGAAAAAAATTCTTTTTGGAGTTAATACGCTTGCAAGTGCCGTTAAGGTCACATTAGGTCCCAAAGGACGCAACGTTTTAATTGAAAAGAGCTATGGTGCTCCTTTAATTACTAAAGACGGCGTCACCGTTGCAAAAGAAATTGAGCTCGAAGACAAGTTTGAAAACATGGGCGCCCAAATGGTGAAAGAGGTTGCTTCTAAAACCAACGATGATTCTGGTGACGGAACCACAACGGCAACTGTGTTAGCACAAGCCATTTATCGCGAAGGCTTCAAAATGTTAGCGGCAGGACATGCTCCGAGCGAACTCAAAAGAGGCATCGACAAAGCTGTTGAAAGAGTGATCCAAAATCTTAAAAACATGGCACGCCCTGTGAGCGAGTCTGAAGTTAAGCATGTTGCAACAATTTCTGCCAACAACGACCCTAGCATTGGCAAAATGATTGCAGACGCAATGAAAAAAGTAGGCCAAGATGGTGTGATCACTGTTGAAGAATCAAAAGGTCTTGAAACATCTGTTGACGTTGTTGAAGGCATGAAATTTGACCGCGGCTATCTGTCTCCTTACATGGTGACTGATCAAGAGCGCCTCGAAGTTGTATTTGAAAATCCATTTATTCTTTTATTTGATAAAAAAATATCTGTCATGAAAGATATGGTTCCACTTCTAGAAAACATTGCGCGTAGTGGTCGTCCATTGCTTATCATTGCTGAAGATGTTGAAGGCGAAGCACTTGCAACATTGGTGTTAAATAAACTATCTGGCACTATTAAAGTGTGCGCAGTGAAAGCTCCTGGCTTTGGCGATCGCCGCAAAGAGATGCTCAGTGACATTGCTGTACTCACTAACGGCATTGTGATTACAGAAGAAGTTGGCATGAAGCTTGAAACAACAACTCTTGCAGAACTTGGCCAAGCGGAAAAAGTCATTGTTGATAAAGACAATACTTTAATCACTGGCGGTAAGGGAAGCAATGATAAAATCAAAGCTCGCGTTGCAGAAATTAAAGCACAAATTTCTCAAACAACATCTGACTACGATCGCGAAAAACTTCAAGAACGTCTTGCAAAATTATCTGGTGGCGTCGCTGTCATTCGTCCTGGTGCTGCAACTGAAGTTGAACTCAAAGAAAAGAAAGATCGCATTGAAGATGCTCTTAATGCCACTCGCGCTGCGGTTGAAGAAGGCATCATTGCAGGAGGAGGCGTTGCATTGCTTCGTGCTTCTTTAGATCTTGTAAACGTAAAAGGCGAAAACGCAGAACAACAAGCAGGAATTGAACTTGTTCGTCGTGCTCTCGAAGAACCAGTTCGCATTATTGCACACAACGGTGGCCACGAAGCAAGCGTTGTTGTTGCTAAGATTTTAGCAAACTCAGATGTCAATTTTGGTTTTAATGCACTGACAGACAACTTTGAAGACCTCATGAAAGCGGGTGTTATTGATCCTGTTAAAGTCACTCGTTGCGCTTTACAAAATGCAAGCTCTGTTGCGAGTTTGTTATTGACAACAAACGCCATGATTTCAGAAAAGCCTAAAAAAGAATCCGCTCCTGCTAGCATGCCTGGCATGGGTGGTATGGGCGGCATGCCTGGAATGGGCGGCATGGATTACGACATGTAATCTGCTTGTTGCCTTTTTAAAATAGTACGCATACAAAGCTCAGTACGCATCATTTCGGCGCGCACTGAGCTTTTTTTTAGGGGATTGTATGAGCCCACAACGCAGGTTTTGGCAAGAAGTTTTTGCTGGAATAACAACATTTTTTACAATGTCTTATATAATTATTGTAAACCCTCAAATTATGTCTACACCTGGCACAGGAATGTCCTTTGTAGGCTCTTTAACTGCAACAGTGCTCATTTCATTCTTAATGAGCTTTTTAGCAGGTGTTTATATTAAACTCCCCTACGCACTGGCACCAGGAATGGGTCTCAATGTATTTATCGCTTATTCAATTATGTTAGGTGAAAAAGTTCCATGGCAAACAGCAATGGGACTTATTTTTTGGTCTAGTGTTTTATTTATTATTGTCTCAATTTTTCCAATTCGCCAAAAAATTGTGGAAGCGTTGCCTGCAAACATGAAATACGCATTGTCATGCGGAATTGGTTTGTTTTTAGCATTTATTGGTTTAAAAAACATGGGAATAATTGTTTCTCATCCAGTTACATTTGTTGCATTAGGAAAAATAAATTTAACAATATTATTTGGATTATTAGGTTTTGTATTAGCATTTTTCTTATTTATACGAAAAAAACCCTACGCATTTCTTGCATCAATTTTATTTATAACAGGTCTTTCTTTATTAAGTGGTGACATTGCATTACCTAAAGAATTTTTTTCGCTTCCAGACTTTAAATCACATTTTTTTCAACTCGATCTCGTTGGATCTCTGAAATGGAGTTTTATTCCAGTAATTTTAGCGATTTTTATGACAAATTTATTTGATTCGTTATCTTCAATTATTGGCCTAGCAACGAATGCTGGTTTTATTGATAAAAAAGGCACACCACAAAAATTGAAAGAAACTTTACATATCGATTCTTTTGGTTCGTTAATATCGAGTTTATTTGGTACAGCACCAGCCACAGTATTTATTGAAAGTTCTGCAGGAATACAAGCGGGTGGCAAAACCGGTTTAACAGCAATTGTAACAGCAGTTTGTTTTCTACCTTTTTTATTTTTATCTCCCTTAATAACAGTGATTCCAGTTTATGCAACAGCTCCTGTGTTAGTATTTGTAGGAATATTAATGTGTCACTCAATCAAATACATTAAAGCCGAAAAAATGGATGATTTAATTCCTGTTTTTCTGACTATTATTTTAATGCCCCTTACATTTTCTATTACTCAAGGAGTGCTTTGGGGAATTATTAGTTACGTTTGTTTAAAAATTTGTGTTGGTAAAACAAAAGAAATATCTTTAACTTTATGGTTGATTGCAATAATTTGTGCGTTATCTTTACTCTTAGAGCACTCTACATTTTTTTCGTAACAAAAAATATATAAGATATATATAAGATATATATAACTAAAACGAATAAAATAATTTATTTTTCTAAAAAATCATCACAAAAAAAGTAACAAAACAATATTTACTTCACAATAAATAGCTGCTAACAAAGAAATGCTCCCAGAAAAAGAGCTGCTTTTTAGAGCTGTTTTCACAATTAAATATATAATTAAAAACAGAGGAAAATAACATGCGTTTTGTAAAAAATTATTATCTGCATACAATTTTTTTAGTTTCAACTTTATTTGGCTGTAAAAACAAACTAGATCCTAACGAGCAAAATATTCATAAAGTCGAAATTGAGCCCAATTTAGAGGAAACTAAAAACAAATCAATTATCAAAAATTGCCAAAGTAGTTATAGTCCAAACTGCTCCATGGAATCAACTTATTCTAAGTATTCTAAGATCTCTTTGTCTTTTTCAAAAAAATATGAATCAGATAAAATTACCATAACAAAAATAGATTTCAATGATCAAGCAAAAAATAGAGAATTTTACGATGATATATCAAGAGCAGACGAATCAATAGAATCAATACATAATCACTCAATACCTTATGCAACTTTTCTTAATTTATTACAAAAATTAACCATTATTTATTTTAACTCAAATGATTCAATTAGCATTAATTTTAGTAGTATTGAAGATAAAAATAAATTTTGCGATGAGTTAGAAAAATATTTATATATATTATATCAAGCGACAGAAAGCACTAGTTATTTTGATCATTTACGTCGACCAAAACAAAACATTAGTGAACGTGGCAATTCGTTGCTTAAAGATTTATTTTCTTTAAAAACCTTTAAAAAAGATGAAAATAATTTGAATTACGAAGATTTAAAAAATATTTTATTTTTTCCTAAAGAAGGTTTTGATTTATTTAAAAATAATTTATTAGATATAATTAGAAAAAACAAAGAAAAATTAACATCAACTTAATCTAAAAAGTCAAATAGAATTGAACAAATTTGTCTGCAGCTTTTGTTGTATACACTCTAAGACAGCGCTCACAGTAATTTTATCGTAAGCTAGTTTTTCTTGAAGTTCACCTAACTCTTGACAAGAGATCAATTTGTGCTTTGGGTAAACATACTTTTGCCATTTTTAACAAACTATTATGCAGCCCTAAAAGCCTCCCCAATAGCGTCTTACCGAAGCAGAACCCACAAGAGTTAAAGTGGCTGCGGGGCTGGCAAAACCGGTTTAACAGCAATTGTAACAACTGTGTATTTTTTTCCTTTTTTATTTTTATCTCCCTTAATAACAGTGATTCCATCTTATGCAACAGCTCCTATTTTAGTATTTGTAGGAATATTAATGTGTCACTCAATCAAAGACATTAAAGCCGAAAAAATGGATGATTTAATTCCTGTTTTTCTGACTATTATTTTAATGCCCCTTGCATTTTCTATTTCTCAAGGAGTGCTTTGGTGAATTATTAGTTACGTTTGTTTAAAAATTTGTGTTGGTAAAACAAAAGAAATATCTTTAACTTTATGGTTGATTGCAATAATTTGTGCGTTATCTTTACTCTTAGAGCACTCTACATTTTTTTCGTAACGAGAAGTTTTATAAATAGAACAATCTGTAACTAATAGATTTGATTAAAAATAAATAACATTTAAAATATTATAAAAAAAATAACGCTCATAATATTTACTTAATAAAAAATAATTGGTAACAGAAGTTAGCGCAAAGTAGAAAAGCGACTTAAGTTTATCAACTCTATATTTAAATTAATAATTTAAAAAATAAAATACGGCTCACTTAAATCTAAAATAGGAGAACGTCAATAAACTAATTATGAAACTTGAATAATCTAACCATAGAGGATAATATGAGTAAAAAAAATATTTATTACGTATCTACACTTCTTTTAACTTCAACAATATTTGGATGCAAAAACAATCAAATAGAAGAAAAAGTTGCTGATATTAGTTTTTCAAAAGACATCACATTTAAAGATTGCGCAAGAAATACGCCAAGAGTAAACTGCAGAGTGGAATTTAATTACAAACAAAAAATAATTCCTTTAAAACTTACAAGAATCTACTTACCAGATAAGATTACTCTACAACATTTAGCTTTTTTGAATAACGACGACACCAAAATATTTTACGAAAATGATCTGCTTAATATAAATAGCTTGAAGTTTAATAAAGGTTTAAAGTTTGAAGATTTTAATACTTTTTTAGATAAATTTATCATTAATTACCTAAATGATTCAGATTCAATTAAAATTGAATTTATTGAAAATAAAAAAGAAAATATATATTCTAATTTAATAAACTTTCTCACAGAATCAATTGAACTAACAGTTAATGATAAGAAAATTAATCAAATATTAACTAATGATTTAGATATTTTAAAAGCAATAAACCAAACAAGTTTTAATTACGAAAATCTAAAACAATTGAAATTTATTTCAGAAGATCTTGATTCACTTGAAAAAATTTTGCTAGATATAATTAGAAATCACAAAAGTGAGATAATTCAATCAAGTAATTAATAGAGATCTATTAATTTATCCATAAAAACCGCATATTTCAATTCTAAAAAAATGTTTTTCTTTGAATTAAAAATTCTTACCAATACTAGAATATTAAGCCAATATTTATCTTAAAATTTTTAAATTAATAATTTAAATAATTAATATTTTTAATGACATATATATATTTAAATATTTTGTTTAATTTTCTCTATTTTTTATGCATATTTACCCTTAAAAAATTTTAAATTTTTCTTAACAATAAAAATTTAAATAATAAAAAAAAAATCCTCATAATATTTTACTTAATACAAAATAACTGGTATAAAATGTTGACGCCAAGTAAAAACAGATAATGTCTGTTACCAAGTTCTAAATTTAAACAAAGACATTAACTACAAAAAATAAATTACAATTAAGTTAACCCTAAAATAGGAGAATGTAACTTGTTTTATAATGAAATAGAGTAACAAAAACAACATAACTACAAAGGTAATGTATATGAATAATAAAAAAATTTTTTGCATGTCTTCAATTCTTTTAACATCAACAATATTTGGATTCAAAAATAATCAAAGCCAAGAAAAAATGAGTGATTTTAATTTTTTGGAAAAACATAAAATCGCATGCCAAGCAGATCCTTCAAGAGAAAAGTGCGACATGAGATTTAATTACAAACAAGAAATAATTAGTTTGCAACTGGTAAGAAATTATGACCCAAATACAAATAAAATTATCATAAGAAAAATTAGTTTTAAGAATAATTCCTCGGCTGGTTTTTTTTATGGACAGGTTTTGTCTAATAAAAGTCATTTACATTTTCCATTTAATGATTTTATCAATTTTATTAAAAATTTAACTATTGTTTACTCAAATGATTTAAATACAATTGATATTGAAATTAATGATGGTTCAAAAAACACTATTTTAAATACATTAAAAGAGTTTACTAAAAATCTCGGTCTAAAAGAAGAAGAAACATATTTAAATACACTAGATCCAGCAAACTTTAATTACAATGATTTAAAACATTTAAAATTTATTGCAGAAGATTTTTCAGTCCTTGAAGCATTTTTACTAGATATAAGCATAAAAAACAAAGTAAATATGATTACAAAAACAATGGATGATATTAGTTTTTCAAAAGACATTCAAATTAAAGGTTGTGCAAGAAATACGTCAAGAGCAAACTGCAGAGTAAACTTGAATTACAAACAAAAAATAATTCCTTTAAATCTTACAAGAATCTACTCATCAGAAAAAATTACTCTAAAACATCTTGCATTTTTGAATAACGAGGACACCAAAATATTTTATGAAAATGAGCTGCTTAAGATAAATAGTTTGAAGTTTAATAAAGATTTTAAGTTTGAAGATTTTAATACTTTTTTAGATAAATTTATTATTAATTACCTAAATGATTCAGATTCAATTAAAATTGAATTTATTGAAAATAAAAAAGAAATTATATATTCTAATTTAATAAACTTTCTCACAAAATCAATTGAGCTAACAGTTAATGATAAGGAAATTAATCAAACATTAACTAATGATTTAAATTATCTAAACACAATAGCTCCAACAGATTTTAATTATGAAAAACTAAAAAAATTACAATTTATTTCAGTAGACCTTGATTCACTTGAAAAACTTTTACTAGAAATAATTAGAAATCACAAAGATGAGATGATCCCATCAGATGAATAATATCAAATAGTCTTTTCTAAATGTGCCTGAAGTGTTTTTTGGGCACATTCTACAACAGCACTCACTGTAATTTTATCGTACGCTACTTTTTCTTGAAGTTTACCTAGCTCCTTTCGAGAAATAAATTTAGGTTTAGGATAATCACACTCCTTTGCCATTTTTAGCTTGCGATCATGCAGCCCTAAAGGCCCCCAGCGCATTTCAGAAGCCGATCCCACAAGAGTTAAAGTAGGAGTTTGTGTCCCTGCTGCAATAAACTGCATGGAGCTTGTATTTGTAATTAAAAGAGATGCTTCTTTAACCTTATCAACCAACTCTAAAATAGATGCTGGCTGCACAATTTCAAAATCCTCTTGCGCAACTTCTTGTAACCATTCAGTTTCGTTCAACGCACCAATAATTTTAATAATCACGTCATTACTTTTTAATTTTAAAGCCGCTTCGCGAAAACGATGACTTTGCCAAGCCTTTTCGCGAATACTTGAGGTTGGGTTTATTAAAATTAACTTTTTATCTCTGCAAGAATTGAGATATTTTTGATAATCTGGCGGAAACCATTTTAAAGCGGGCAAACCATATTCATGCCAATAGCTTTTTCTTTTTGCAAAATACTCAAGATCTAATGCAGCAACAATGTTTAAAAATCTATCGCGTTCATGCAAATGCGCACCTTTTTTATCGTGAATAAAATGAGTAAATAAAGGTTTTGCAAGTTTACTGCGATTTGATCCCACACGAATTGCGACATTTGCAGCACAAGAACTGAAAGCAAAACGCAAACTTTTACTTCTAAAGTCTATTGTCATTTGAAAATCTTTTAAAAATTCTTTAAGAGATTTTTTGTTGAATTCTACTTCGTTCCAAGAATTATCACCAATGATTGATTTCCAGAGTTTTAATTTTTTAAACCTCTTATTAACAACAGTTTCTAAAATTTGATCAATTTGAGGCCATTGTGTTGGTAAAATAATTTGTGTCCACCAACCAGAACCAACTAAAGTAATTTTTGCTTCGGGATACATATTTGTAATTTCGTAAAGAGCAGCTGTCGCAACCAAAAGATCCCCAAGACCTCCTGCATGGTGCACAGCAATGTTTTGAGGTTTGAGCAACATTTTATTTTTATCAAACATGTGAATCGAGTTACCCCCCATTAAAAATTGGCTATAATTCTCAAAAATAGATGATAGAGTGAATATTTGCAAGAGTTATAAAGGTGATGTATGAAAAAACGATGTTTGAATTTACCTGACCAGGAGGCTTAAAATGGCTTTAATTTCACTAAGACAATTACTTGATCACGCTGCAGAAAATAATTATGGCGTTGCAGCATTTAACGTCAATAACCTCGAACAGATTCAAGCAATCATGGAAGCCGCTAAAGAAACAAACAGCCCTGTAATTCTTCAAGCAAGCCGTGGCGCTAGAAATTATACCAATGATATATTTTTAAGACATCTTATTTTAGGTGCCGTTGAGCTTTATCCAGATATCCCAGTTGTTATGCATCAAGATCATGGCAACAGTTTACAAACTTGCCTTTCTGCAATTCGCAACGGATTTACCAGTGTCATGATGGATGGCAGTCTCAAAGAAGATGCCAAAACTCCCTCAGATTTTGAATACAATGTTAAAATAACCGCAGATGTTGTGCGTGTCGCGCATGCCATGGGAATTTCTGTTGAAGGAGAGCTTGGCTGTTTGGGTTCGCTTGAAACAGGCAAAGGAGATAAAGAAGATGGGCATGGCTTTGAAGGAACTTTGTCGCACTCGCAACTGTTAACAGATCCTGCTGAAGCCGCACAATTTGTCGAGCTCACTAAAGTTGATGCACTTGCAATCGCAATTGGCACAAGTCATGGTGCCTATAAGTTTACAAAAAAACCAGACGGCAAAACATTAGCTATCGATCGCATTCGCGAAATTCACCGTCGTTTGCCAAACACCCATCTTGTGATGCATGGCTCAAGCTCAGTTCCACAAGAGTTGCAAGCCGAATTTAGAAAATACGGTGGCGACATGAAAGAAACCTGGGGAGTTCCTGTTTCAGAAATTCAAGAAGGTATTAAAAATGGTGTCCGCAAAATCAATGTGGATACAGACAACCGTCTAGCTATGACTGTTGCAATTCGTAAAATTCTCACCGAACACCCTGCAGAGTTTGATCTGAGAAAATTTTTGGTGCCAGCACGCGACGCCATGAAAAAAATCTGTGCACAACGTATGGTAGAATTTGGACAAGCAGGCCAAGCTTCAAAAATTAAGGCTATTCCTCTAGACAATATGGCAAAACGTTATGTCTAATTTTAAAAACGACTCCGATCTCAAACCGTTTTTGCTCAGTAACGCAAAAACGGTATTTCGCTGCAGTATATTTAAGGTTACAGAACAAACAGCAGAAACCCAAAATAAAGAGCACAATTTAAATGTTTATACATTAAACTGTGCCAACTGGGTTAATGTCGTGCCTGTGACTGCATCTGGACAGATTGTTTTGGTTGAGCAACATCGTTTTGGTTCTAACAATTTTACATTAGAAGTCCCAGGAGGAGCTGTAGAATACGGAGAAAAAGACTCCACAATGACAGCCCTTCGCGAACTTGAAGAAGAAACAGGTTTAACCACACAACGCATGTTGTCTTTACCTGGCTTTTCGCCAAATTCTGCAATTCAAAGTAATAAAATTATTTATTTTATTGCCTTTGATGTGCAGCCATTGCAACAACCCGTTGATCATCAGGATCCATTTGAAAACATCAAATTGCATTTTATTGATTTTCAGGATGCTGTCACAATGGCAAGAACAGGACAAATTCAGAATGCTTTATCAGCGCTGGCTATTATGCTCGCTGAACCGTATTTAAACGCTAAATTTAAGCAACCTCGGTAATTTCGGTACGCCGAATCACTGTGACTCTAATTTGTCCAGGAAACTCAACTTCTTTTTCAAGCTTTTTAGCAATCCCTTCTGCCAAATCAGAAATATCATTTTGTTTAACTCGATTGTTATCAACAAATACATGCACTTCTCTTCCTGCATGCATAATTGCGGACCCCGTCACACCCTGTTCTTGAAAACTATTGACCACACCGGATATTCCATCAATACGCCGGTGATACCCTTCTTCCATATCAACTCGAGCACCTGGACGCGCTCCGGACATGGCATCTGCTGCTTTTAAAATATAGGCAAATGGAGTTTCAACTATTTTATCATCATGATGCGCTAAAACAGTATCAACAATTTCTTCTTTTTCGCCATACCGCAAAGCGTAATCACCACTGATGACTGCATGACTGCCCTCAATTTTATAGTCTAGAGCTTTACCAATATCATGCAAAATTCCTGCACGGCGTGCATGCATCGAATCGACTCCAACTTCTTCTGCAATCATACTTGCCAAACGCGCCACTTCGATGGAGTGAAAATATTGATTTTGTCTATGACTTGTCCTGTAATTTAAAGAACCAATTAATTTTAAAATATCGGGATGCATATTGGAAAAAATTCCTAAAGCCTTCATTGCATCCTCTCCCATTTTTAAAATATATTTTTCAATAAATTTTTTGTGTTTTTCAAATATATTTTTAATTTTATCTTGTTGAAAAATATCTTTGGCTAACATTTCTTCTAAGGTCAAGCGGATCATTTCTTTTTCGATGCCCGCTCCTCCTGAGATTTTAAGCATCGATGGCAGTTCGTCATTGATTGTTAACACACTAATTGCAGAATCTGTGCCAGTTATCAGCGACGATATGATGGGTGATTCTTCATGAAAATGTTTTACTAAAATATCTTTTGACGCCACAGGCACAATGAATGAAGATTTTGGCCAAACAAAACTTGGCTGATAACGTAGGTAAACCGCATCCAAAACATTTCTTGCGAGTTTTTGCGCATCTGATTTTAGGTACTCGGCTTGATCCATCATCCATTTGGTAATCCCAAGCTTTTCAGCAGCAATACATTCTTCTGACATTTCATAAAAAAACTCAGATTTATTTTTACCTACCTTTTGTTCTAAATTAGAGTGGTAAACTTTTTGAATATCTTGGCACTGTTCATTTATTTTATTAATATTTTCTATCATTGCATTCAAAGTAGCATGTTTTTGTAACACGTCACCATCGCGTTTTTCTAATTCATTAGCAAATTTGTCGACTTCTGATTGTCTCTCATTCAATTCTTGCTCATAAATTTCTTGATGATTTAACAACAACTCTCTCTCATGGTCGAGTTCCATCACCTCTGCCTGATATTGCTCTCGGGTTGCAATTAATGCTTCTTCTAAAATTAATTTTCGCTGAGCTTCGGCATTTTTTAAAATAGCATCCATATTTTCTTTAACAGGAAAATCTCCTAAGCTCACAAGAGAACGACGCGCAAATAATTTTGCAAGATAGACTCCCGTTAAAATTCCTAAAATAGCTCCAATAAGAGCAAAAATAGACCAATGCATTTTTAAAACCTTCAATTTTAAATTATTTTTATGCAGAATGAGAATTTTTAAAAAAACTCATTCCTATTTTCAAGTTAATCTATATAGATTAACCTTAATATTTACGGTACCACGGATAATCCTAAGAAGAAATAAACTTTCAAGGAAGTGATTAATAGAAAGTAATAGAAAAGGAACAGTCGACATGCCCTTAAAACAACCAGATCTCAAATTTTTGGAGCTTCTCATTCGACAAGCAGGTTCTGTAACTCTCAATTTTTTTCAAAAAAATTTTACAATTCAAGAAAAACCAAACAATCAAGGGATTGTCACCGAAGCTGATTTTAAATCCGAAAAACTGATTAAAAATCATATTCATGAACACTTTCCACATCACGACATCTTGGCAGAAGAATCGGGGCTTTCGCACTATGTTGATAACCCACAAAAAGATCGACAACCTCTTTGGATTATTGACCCTTTAGATGGAACAACAAATTTTTCTAAAGGA
The DNA here is from genome assembly GCF_037081835.1 of Spirobacillus cienkowskii. Taxonomy (GTDB): domain Bacteria; phylum Bdellovibrionota_B; class Oligoflexia; order Silvanigrellales; family Silvanigrellaceae; genus Silvanigrella; species Silvanigrella cienkowskii. The sequence continues at coordinate 2,002,024 of NZ_CP146516.1, forward strand.
AACCCTTACTATTGCATTTCAATTGCCTATGGAGTTTTGGATGCACAACGGTTTGATGCTCAGCTTGGAGCCGTGTACCAACCAACAACTCAATCTCTATTTATTGCCGAAAAAGACAAAGGCGCTTATTTAAATGGCAAACAAATCATGGTTTCCCAACTTAAAAACTTTCATTCTGCAAGCATTGTAACTGGATTTAGCTCCAATAAAGGAAGCGAACTGAAGTCATTGACAGATACAATTGCCGCCATTCAAGACAAATCACTCGGTTTACGAATTAATGGCGCAGCCGCTCTCGATCTGGCGCATACAGCATGTGGTATTTTTCAGGGTTTTTATGAAAAACCCTTGGCACCATGGGACACCGCTGCTGGGGCTTTATTAATTAAAGAAGCAAAAGGTAAAGTGACAAATTTTGCGGGCAACAGTTTTTGTCCACTTTCGGATAAAGGAATTATAGCGACTAACTCTTTTTTATATGATGAATTATTTGATATTTTAAATAAATTTTATTAAATAAAACTTAAAAAATGAGATCACCCCGAATGTGGCGAAACAATCGAAGTGGATTCTTTTTTTTCTGGGGATATACTCAATTCTAAATGATTGTCTAAACCATTTTCTTTTTCTTCAAATGCATTGCGTGAATAAACTCCTCCTGGCTCAGTGCCATCAATCACAAACACAGACACCGCATCAGAGCCCGTAGACAGATCACCGCTGTCTTTGTTGATTCTAATTTCGAGAACCCCTTTAGGCCTCACCCAGTACTGAAGTGGATACACTTGAATTGCTGTTTGCATCATGCTTCGCCAAATTGGTACAGCCATGCCAGAACCGGTTCCGCCACCACCCAGAGTTTTAGAGTTGTCATCATATCCAACCCACACACCACCAACCAATTGTGATGCCACCCCAAGAAACCAGGCGTCCGTATTGCCGTTTGTTGTTCCTGTTTTGCCTCCAACATACAATGAAAGTCCTTGTGCACCTTGCCCTGTTCCATACAACACAGTAGATCGCAGCATTTGCAACGTAACATAGGCGGATTGCGGAGAAATCATCTGTAACGTTGTATCTGTTTCATTAGTCAATTCGGTTTTACCAGGTAAATACGGCGCATCTTCTGGAAATGGAGGGTTTACATTAAATGCATAAATTTTACTATTTTTTGCAGAAAAAATAACATTTCCGTTTCTATCAACGATTTCTTGAATATAATAAGCTAAACTTAATTTTCCTTGATTTGGAAACACGGTATAAGATTGAACCATCTTCAGTAAAGTTGAGGTTCCTGCGCCTAAAGCCATACTAAGATCCGAATATGGCCAATTAAAACCATAACGGCTTAAATGTTTTGTAACCTTAGTTGTACCTAACAATTGATATAAAAATACACTAGGAATATTAAAGCTTTGCGCCAACGATTGCAAAAGTGTTGTACGACCACTTTCTTTACCACCATAATTGCCTGGCTGCCATCCATCTAGATCAATTGTTGGACTATCAATTTTTGAAGCAGGACTAAATCCAGAATCAATGGCATAAGAATAATATAGCGGCTTTACGCTGCTTCCCACTTGTCTTTCGGCTTGGGTAGCTCGATTAAATTGACTTTGCAAAAACTGATCGCCCCCTACCATTGCCAACACTTCGCCGGTATGAGAGTCCATGACAAAAGCTGCGGCTTCGATGCCTAAAGAATCTGTCAAGGTATATCTTTGTAACTTATCCTTATCAGGGTTTTCAAAGTATTTAGAAAACCCTGTCATTGTTGTGAGAAATTTTTTATCTTTTAAAATTCTTTGATGCATATTTTTATTCACTCTTTTTATGTGAATTTCATCGCCAATTTTTAAAATTTTGTTGATATCAGGTTCTTCTGGCTCATTGTCTTTCTTATCATTATTTTTTTCGTTATTTTTATCATTCTTTTTATCAACCCTTACAGAATTAATTGCCCACATCATATCTTCATACAGAAGTACACCAATTCCTTTTTGCGTGACTATTCCTACAGCTCTCAGTGATTCTTCAATACCCACCACAATCGCTCTTTCATACTCTGTTTCACTAAGAGGAGATTTTGCTAATTCTTTAATTTTGTCTTTATATTTATCACCGTGTCGTTTAATTGGCCCTTTAAAACTTTTTCGATATTGATACTGCTCAGAAAAAGTTTGAACTGCATTTTTAGCTGCATTTTGTATTTTAGTATTTAGTGTTGTATAAACAGAAAGTCCACTTGTTCCAATATTATTCACTTCTAGTTGTTTTTCTAGTTGTTTTTTTACTTCTGCAACAAAATGGGGAGCTATTTTATTATTTGGTGATTCTGCTTTATAAAAAGTTAATTCTTCTTTAATTGCTGCTTCATATTGTCTGTTTGTAATCATGTCATTTTTAAGCATACGCTCTAATACATACAATTGTCTTTGCTTTGCGACTGCAAGATTTTCTGTTGGATCGTATGTTGATGGCGCTGGAGCAAGTCCAGCAATTATTGCAGATTCTGCTAACGTTAATTTAATATTTGATTTTCTAAAATAATTTTCTGATGCTGCTTCAACTCCATAAGATCCATTACCCAAATAAATTGTATTTAAATACAATTCTAAAATTTTATCTTTTGTAAAAGCCTCTTCAATTTGTCTAGCAACAATAATATCTTTAACTTTTCTGACGATTGTCCGCTCTTTAGACAACAAAACATTTTTTGCAAGTTGTTGAGTTATTGTGCTTCCACCTTGTTTTTGATTAGAAAAGGTTGCGAAATGAAACAGTGCTCTTAAAAATCCTTTTAAATCAAGGCCATGATGATTATAAAAATCTGCATCTTCTGCTGCAATAAATGCATTTTTTAAAAACGGGGACATTTCATTAATAAATACAGGATAGCGTCTTTCTTCAAAAATTTCAGCAATTTTTACTCCATCTTGGCTATAAATAACGGTTGGAATAGAAGGTTCATAGTTTGTTAATTTATCTAAACTTGGCAAAGAAACAAAAATTTTATGAAATTTATAAGCAATTAGGATAGACGATATTATAAAAATTGCAGAAATTAATATTATGTATTTTCTTAAAAACAAAGAAAATACTTTTGCATTTTTCTCTATAAATTGCTTGTACCTTTCAAACATACTCTATCCTGGAGTAAATACCTTTAAAAAGCTAAATATTAAAAGGGTTACATTTGTTTTTCGGCACTTTGGCAAAAGAGTTAAGAAAATTTCCTGGAATCCTTAGAAAAGTTGCAGTAGTCTTTGGAAATGGGGGATATCCCTATTTATAAAAAACAATTTATGAGGATTTCTATAAATGACAATCAAAAACAACACCCACGACCATCATCATCATGAAGAAAACTGCACTCACGATCACCATCATCATGGAGAAGGCTGCAATCACGAGCATCACCATCATGGAGAAGGCTGCACCCACGATCACCATCATGATGATCCAAGCAAATACACACGCCATCTCTATTCTCAGTCAGAAACTTTATCTTTTAAAAACATGGACATGGATAATCTGATTGAGTCCGTCAACAGATTATTAGAACAAGAAGAATTTGGAAAATCTGTACCAATTTTAGAAACTCTCAAAGACAAACTACAAAATCTTGTAGATACCGGGAATCAAAGCGAAGAGATTTTAAGAAATTTGACGGAAACCAATCATAATTTGGCATTATCTTATGGCATTATTGGAGAACACAACAATTCTCTACCACTTTGGAAAAGCGTCATTGAAAAACTCATTGTAGACAGTGAAATTGATGAAATTTTAGAGGCTCATTACAATGCTGCCCTGTCAGCAGAACAAGCTCGTGATCTCAATGAATTTATTGCCTACCTCAACAATGGCTTAGAAGTTGCCAAAGCCAACAATGCAGAGCTTTGGGAAGCAACGTTTGAACACGAACTCGGCGTGTATGCATTTGATAATCAAGATTACACAACAGCAACAACAAAATTCAATCGCGCCATTGAATTATCTACAAAACTTGATGACCTAGAAGGACTGGTGTCTTCTAATTTTTATCTTGGCCATACATTTGAAAATCAAAACAACTATGCGAAGGCTAAGGAACTTTACGAAAAAGCATTAAACATTGCAAAACACGAAGACATACGAGATGAAGTCACTCACGAACGCGCATTAGTAGAAGAAAGATTGTCAATTATTAATAAAACACAATTGCAAAAAAAATTACAAGACTTTTAGCCCACCTAACCTCCAAAAACCCCATAATAATGCTTAATTTTTTTAAGCATTATTATAGTTAACAACACAAAAATAATTGCTATTGGAAAAAGATAATATAAATAATAAAATTTTTTATGCTCAAAAATAAAAACAGGAATTGAAGAACTTAAAATAATTGGAAAACCAGCTAATAAACTATAAAATATTTTTGAACTATAAATAGTTGGAGGAATTAGACTTAAACCAAAAAGTTCACCATGAATATACTCAACAGGTATTTGTCTTTCAGATAACAAAACTAAAAAATTAAGAATAAAAATATAAATCAAATTTATTAATATTATAACAAATAAAACCAAAAAAAGTAAAAATAATTCATTAAATATATTTATTATATTATTTGAAAACAAATAATATAATAAATACATAAAAAATAAACTTGAAACAATAATTTTATTTGGAGAAAAAAATCTAAAAAATATTAAATACAATAACGACACTGGCGCACATAACAAAGGAGCAATTTTACCTTCAAATAATAGTTCAAAAAAATTGGAAATTGAACTTGTAAATGCCTCAATTGAAAAATAAATAAAAATGTAAAATAAAAATCCCAAATAAAAACTTTGATAACTCCACTCTTCCACTTTATTAACATAAGAAAACACAGTACTAAATATAATCAATTGAAACGAATAAAACAAAATATTACAAGCTATATCACAAAAAAAATCAATTTTATAAGTAAATTCCTTTTTAAAGTTACAAATAATTGTTTGCTTTATTATTTTTAGACTCATTTATCCACCACCAGAATTATATACATTTTTAGATAAAGCAAGTAATTTTATGATTAAAATCTTAAATAGATAATAATAAAATATGTACATTAAAGATAATGTAATAACTTTATTCATATTTGGATTAATAGCCACATCAACAACTCCAGAAACAATAAGTCTAAATGGATTATACATTAACAATGGTTGTAATACTTCTGGCCAAAATTCTATAGGTAATAATACACCACCTAAAGAAAATGTGAGAACATAAAACATAAAACCTAAAAAATTACTATTAATTAGCCAAAATGAGCAAAGACCAAATATGTATCCCATTTGAAAACAAATATACTGTGAAAAATACAAAAATAACAAAAGAGGAATTAAAAATATAAATTTACTATAAATATAAAAGGAAGGAATTAGAAAAATTAATAATAAAACTAGATAAACAATATTTTCCCCATAAAATAAATTTTTAAAATAATTAAAATGCGACTCTGGTTTTATTAAATAACTATCAAATTCTCCAGATTTTATTTGATCAGAAAATTTTTCAATCATTTTCCAAGGGTTATTCAACCTTGCAATAATCACAGATACAGTGACATATAATGCAATTTTATCAAAAGTATAATTTTGAATAAATTTTTCATTATTATTACTAAAAGCATAATTCCAAAAACACAGTTGAACTAAAATAGGCAAAGTAGTACCAATTAAACAATCAACAACTAACATTCCTCTATCAATAAACGTTTCTTTTAAACCAATATGCCAAAATTGAAGCATATATTTAATATCATAAATTACTTTATTCAAATTCATCATCATCTTCATTATTAATATTACCAGCAATATCAAACATATCAGCCAAAATCTCTTCAAACGTCATAATTCTCAATTCAAAAGAGGTAATATTATTTTCAATTAAAGAATTGACTATAATTCTCTCTAAATCTTTTGAAAATGTCATGCTATAAGTATTAACGTACTCTTTTAATACTAAATTATTTTCTGATTTTAAATTATTAAAATATTTTTGACTTATAACATCTTTTTTAACAATTATTTTTATTTTATCTTTATAAACATCTTTTATTTTTTCTGTTTTTTTAGAAAATGCTATTTCACCATCAGAAAGAATATAAATATGATCACAACAATTTTCAATATCTGATGGATCATGAGATGCCATTACAAATGAGGTTTTATTTTGGCACTTTTCATAATTAATAAATTCACGAATTTGATTTTTAGACTCTATGTCTACACCTATAGTAGGTTCATCTAAAAAAACCAATACAGGCTCGTGCAGCAAATTCATTACTAAATTAGCTTTTACTCTTTCACCCAAGCTCATAAACTTAATTTTTGAATTTAAACATTTTGTTAAATTCAAAATTTCTAATAAATAATTTAAGCGTGTTTTATAATACTTATCTTCAAGATGATAAATAACTTTATGTAAATTTAAACTATCAAATAAAGGAAGATCCCACATTAAAGAATTTTTATGGCCAAAAACAACGCCAATATTTTTTAAAAAATTAGCTTCCCTTAAATGTGGTTTTGCATTGCAAACAACAAGTTCACCACTTGAAGGAACAATCACTCCGGTCATCATTTTTATAAGGGTAGATTTTCCTGCACCATTTTTTCCTAAAACTGCAATGGTTTCTCCCTTTGCAAGACTTAGTGAGCAGTTGTTAACAATATACTTTTTTTGATAACTTCTAAAAAAATAGTCTTTAACTCTACCCAGAAACTCTACATTTTTAGGTATTTCTCTTTCAAGAACATATTTACTCAACTTATCTGCATACAGTAGACTATTCACATGATCCTCAAAAAAATTTTAATAAAATATTTACTAATAAAACAAATTTTAATTATTTAAAAATTTTTAAAATGTCAATAAATAATTTTTATTTAAAATATAAAAAGATAAAAATCTTCGCAATTCTTATTTTAATAAAATTTTATAGTATATAGAATTATGGTAATTAATAATTATTATCTTGAATTTGATTTATTAAATCATTACATGTATAAGTTGTTGGTAAAATATCAACTTTTACTTCAATATGAGAAGCTATTTCACAAGCGAGATTCATTGCTAACTCTGCCGTCTCATGAGACACAATAACAGAACCTATGACTCCTTGATTTGAGGACGCAGGCTCTACCCATTTGCCAATTTCGCCTAATATATTTACGGACTCAACATGCTCCATTTTTTTTAAATGTTCTAAATTATAGAGTCCTGCAAAATATCCTGCATATGGCATTGTCAAACGATGAATTGCGGCTCCACGAATTTTTTTAGGTTGCCAAATAATGTCTTTGCCGCAAGAGACATCAACAATTGCGTGCGCTGGATTTAATCCCGTAGCAATTTCAATCATATGACTGCCCATTTGATCACCAACCAAACGAGGGTTCATTTCCAGCACTTTGACTTTGCCATTTTCAATTTTGCAATCAATATTGATTGCCCCTACAGCAAATCCCATATGTTCAACAAGGGGAGAAATTTCTTTAAATAATAAATCTGTTTCTATAGATGATGCAGGAAAACTAGCACCAATTTTAATAAAATAGCCTTGCTCAGTTCCTGCTAACATTTTTTTAAATGCACCAATTAAAATAAGCTTACCTGAAAATGATTTTAATAAATCTAAACAAAACTCTGTACCTTGAACATAGCTTTCTAACAACACGCCGCTTTGAAAATTTTGCCCAGAAACATCAACACCCCAGTGATTGCGATCGTGAAAATATTTTTGCAAATCATGAGTATTACTAATTTTTTTTACATGTAAACTATCGTTCCCATTTATTGGTTTTGCAATAAATGGAAAACTATTATTTGTTGCAAATTTTATTGCATCTTCTAATGATAAAGCATGAAAGTATTGCGGATTTAATTCGGGTTTAAATTTTTCAATTTCATTTCTCATTTTCAATTTATTTTTTATATTTTCAACCGAATAACTAGAATTACCAGGTAAATTTAAATATTCACATAATTGAGCAGTTTGCACTACAAAAAAATCACTGGTTGTAGTAACAGCTTTAATGCTAAATTTTTGTCGCAATTTATCAGTTTCATGAATTAATTCAGAAATTTTTGTAGTATCTATCTCAACGACACTATCACAATTTTTAAAAATATTTTGCTTATAATTTAATATACTTTTACAAAATAATATTACAAAATATCCAGAATTCTTCGCATAAGCACATGCCACTTCACCTGCACCTGTTTGACTTGCTTCTACAAAAATAATGCATTCCATAAATAACCTCAATAAAAATTGAATCTAAATTTTTTTAAAAATCATATCCCAATATCGACGTGAAACAAGTTCTCGTAACAAAATTCCATCAATTATACATCTAATCTGATAAGGTTTATGTGCTTCAAATTCAGGAAGAATAATATTATTTAACCAAGATTGTGCGTGGTTAATATCCAATTCGGAATGTAGCGCATGATATTCTAAAACTTCTGAAGGAAATCCTAAGCGTTTACCAGCGTTTGCAATACAACCAAATCGAGCTGGAGTTAATGCTTCTAAAAAACTTAAATAACCAATACAGTAATGAAAATAACTTCTAAAATAAGCAAGAAACATCATGTAATTACCACACGACAACGCCTCCCAAAATAAATTTTCTTTTTGGATTTCTTTGATATCTAAAAAATTAGTGAGTTTTTCAAACATTGATAAATGAAAATTATTTAGATTACTTGATCCTAGTTCATCATTAAAATTATTAAAAAACTCCAGCTTTTGAGTTCCTCTTACACCCACTTGAGAAAATGCAATGACATCATCAAAAGAAACATGAACAGAAGCTTCAATTTTTATAAACTCTCTAAATTGCTCATATGTTGCAAAATTTTCGATGTATTCAAATAAAGGATGCGGATATTTTGAATATTTATTTAGCTTTTCTTGAAACCAAATTTTAAATTCATCAATTGTGAGAGGTTTATACGCATTTGAGATTGTATTTAAATCATTTTCCATCTGAGCATTAATAATTTTTTGCTGAATTTTAAACATTATTGGAGAAGTTTCAACACCATCATTATATAAAATATACTTTCTTGATAATATTTCATTTAAGCACAAATGAACTACAAATAAACTATGTTTGTTATTATTTTTATAAGCTTTTAAAAGCTCAACATCTAGAGTTTGTATTAATTTTGATTCAATATTACTGTCATAATCATCAATATTTTTTATATTAACAAATGCTTTTTTAAATAAATTTAAAAAAGCATTTTTACTCAATATATCATTTAATTCATAAGGATAATTCAAAGACAAACCTGCATTATTAGCAGCAAAGATAGACATCAAACTCTCCAATAATAAATTGTTAAATACTATTAGGATCAAACGATTCAAAAAAATCTTTTAGTGACAAAACAACAACTGAACTTAACTTATGCATTAAATCAACAGATTCTTCACCAACAGAAAATCGCAAAAAAGGTGGTGCATTTTCAGCCATTGCTGCTGCCGCAGAAACTCTTGTAACAGAAAATCCAAAACTGACCCCTTTAGTTAAAGGAATTTTTTTATCTTTACAATGTGTTAACAAAATTTCTATAAATGCTTCAAGGCACGATCGATGATTTAACCCTGTTTTTTTTATTGACAATGCAACAACACCTCCTCCATGCTTCCAGTAAAGTTCTTTCCAGTTCTTTGGATAAGAAACATTAATTCTATTTGATAAGTATACATTTTTTTCTATTTCATTTACTAGTATTAAAGAATTTCTCATTAAAATATGCATTCTGTTTATAAATAATTCTCGATTATATTCTGGAAACTTATTGATACTTGATTGATACATAACAGCACCAATATTTCTTCTATGAACATTTAACTTTACAGAATTTTCTTTAGAACATACAATTACTCCAGCCATTTGCAAATCTAATCCAAACTGTAAATATTTGCTGCCACTTTCATAATATAAAATATTTGGATGATTTTTTTCGGAAAATAAATGAAAGATATTTATCCCTCCAGAAATCATTGTTCCATCAATAATGAGCCATTTATTTTTCCAATTTTTAGACTTAATTTTGTCTGCAAAATATTTAAAATCAATAATATTTAATTCTGCTAGGTTTGCCATTGGATCTATAAATATCACATCGGCGTTTTTTTCTTCAATTTCACAAATGATATCATCTAAGTCCCAAGACAAACATTGAGTTACATTAACAAATGACAAACGCTCTAATTGTTCTTGCGCTTCGAAGTATATATATGGAGCGGTTACTACATTTGAATTATTATGCAAAACATTTGATATTAAAAAACTTTCTATTACTGAGTACGCAGCCTGTCCTGATGATACCAATAGTAAATCATTTTCTTCTGGTGAAAATCCTAGGCTAGATAGTAAATTAACCTCAAACTTTTTTAAACTTAAGGAACCATATCTATCATAATTTACACTTGAAGAATTATTCTCTTGCGAATCAAAAAACATAACAAATTGACTTTGTGCATTACTCGCACTGCACCATGATAAACTGCTTCTTAAAAAAGCAAATTCTTGAATAAATAATCTATAAAAATCTCTTATCTCAGATGCATTTTCATTCTCATGATAAACTTTTAAAGAATTTTCAACCATTGATTGAATTCTCTCAAATACATACTGATATGTTTTAAAATTAAAGGATAATCCTTCTAATAAAATATATTCTCTAAACCTAGCAAGTCCTTCTAATAGATTTTTAGCTTTAGCAATTGTAATAAAAAGTAGCTCAGACCAAATTTCTTTTGATTCTTTTGGTAATAAAAAATTTTTTGATAAACCTTGATCAAAATCATTTTCAAAATAATTTTTAGAAATTGTTGTATGATTTTTTTCAATTTCATTTGATAATTTATTTGATTGATGCCCTAAAATTGAGGCTATTCGAGTATTTTTTAAATCTGCAGCAAAACATTTCATTAAAGAAGTAGAAGAAATATTTCCTCCACTAATAATAACTAATATATTTCCTTTTATCCTTGTCGCATCAGGATCATAAAGTAGAGGTGCCAATGCTGTTGCTGCAGCACCTTCGATTAAAATACCCTCATTATGCAATGTTGCAATAACAGTATTTTCAATTTCTGACTCAGAAACTTCAATTTTACTGTTAATTAATGATTCTAAAATTTTACTAAATTCATTGTCTGATTCATCATGCTGAACTGCAAGTCCATCAGCAATAGTAGGAAATACTTCTTTTTGCATTGCCTTTGTAAAATCATCAGAAAAATTACGATTAAAAATTTGAGGATATGTTGCAATAATATTTGAAGAGGGAGAAAAATTTTTAAATACGGTGCCAATTCCAGTTAATAATCCACCGCCCCCCAAAGGAACTAAAACATGATCAAATACAACAGAAGACTGCTCCTGAACTTCTAAAGAAATACTTCCTTGTCCACAAATCACATCTAAATGCGAGTAGGGAGAAATATACTCTGCATTGTATATACTTGCTTGTTGTCTTGCTATTCGACAGGCATCAAATAGATTTTTACCCACAGCTTCTATCTTTACCCCCGTTTGAATCAGACGTCGAACTTTTAAATCTGAAGCATTTGATGGGATAAAAATTGTACAATCTCTCTGTAAAGCCTGAGATGCATATGATATTGCGAGTCCGTGATTCCCAGCCGAAGCAGTAAAGATTTTTTTATTTTTATCTAGTTTTAAAAGAGCATTATAAGCTCCACGAATTTTAAATGAATTTGTCGATTGATTGGATTCGAGCTTGGCCCATACAGTTCTATTTTTATGGCTCAACCAATTTATTTTAACTAGCGGAGTTTTACTAATATAATTTTTTAAAGTTACGTAATCATCATGAATTTTATGAAATAAATATTCTAAGCTTCGGTGAATCTCATTTTTCATAATAAACATCCTTGTTATGAAAATCGTAAATATTCAATTTTAGTGTTATTTAACAAATTATTTGTAATTTTTCAATAAAATTAAAAATAAAGATTAAATTTTTTATTTTATTTGTAAATGATCACTTGTCAGGCGTAGTATATAATTAATTAAACCTATTTGTCAATATTAAATAATAAGTAAATTAAATTTTTTTTCTTAATTAAAAATTGGTATGCTATCATTTATTAATTTTTTTTCGACAAAAAAACTAAATATTTTAGGATTATATCAATATAGAAAATAATTATTTGAAATTAATATTTCTTATAATCATGCATAATAAAAACATTTTATTTAAATTTAATTAAACAAATAAAATTAAATTATTTTTAATTTGTTAAAAATGTTTATAAAATTTAATTTTTCACTTAAAAAATTCTCTATGACTATAGTTGCTCATCATGTAGCATATGTGGATATTTTTTTATGCTACACTATTTGTTTTAAAAAAAAGTAACAAACATAGAAAAAAAACTCAATTTTTAAAGGAAGTCTTATGCTTTATAAAAATTATGTAATGATATTTATCATAAATATTTTTGTAAATACAAATTTATATCCCTATTTTAACAAAACTTTTGTTTACTGTGCATCGCGATACAATAATAATTGGTTTTGGCTTAAAGATGAATACGGAAGATATCAAACATTATCAGGTGACTGGAAAATAAAGACATTTTGTGGTTTTCAGTTTAGTTACTTTTTAATTAAAAAACCAAGTCTTTATAAAGTTAATAAACTTGCTCAAATGTGTGTTAACAACTATGGTGAAGATTATGATATTATACAACCGGCAGATACAAGCTTTTTTAAATATTGGTACCCTTTTGCAATTACAGATGATAAATATTTAAATGGAAAAATTGAGATTTCGTTTTACTATGATACAAGCAATAATTACATAAAATATACTTATAATGCCAATTAATAGTTGAGAAAAATCAATTAGAATTTGAATAAGTAGTTAAACAGGCAGGCAGAAAATCGTCCGAAAACATGGACGATAAGGCCTTTAGTCGATCGAACTTTTGATGCGATTTGAATACCGCTGGATTCAATTAACCAGTTAAAAAGGATTTCAATGGACTGCCGAATAGAGCTAACAGATTTAGAATAAACTTTCTCATCACTAGAAAGAGTTTTTTTATTCCGAGAGAGTTTAATTGGTGTGTGTAATTTAGAGTTTATTTGATTCAAGTTTTTTTTAGTTGATTTGTCACAGTAAGCACGATCGGCAAAGATTTGCGAATGTTTGAAGTTTAAAAGATCATTCTTAACAGCAGTTAAGTCGTGAGTTGCGGCGGGTGTGATTTTAAAATCAATAGGTGCGGCAAGTTTTTTATTTTGAAACAAAGCAGCGAGATGAAGTTTTAACCCATAGTAAAATTTATCTTTTGAAGAGCAATAGCCAATAGCAGAAATATCGTTTGCAGTATTGCACTTGTGCGCCCGAAAACCAGTTGTGAGTATAATAGGTAAAGAGTCAATAAGAATAAAAGGTTTGGATTTTGTTTTAGGGATTTTAAATTTATTATTTTTTAAAATAAAGTTTGCAAGTTCAGGAAAGAGTTTACTTAAGCTATTAAGTCTTGACAAAAATCCTTCATAAGAAGGCAAGTGAGGAAACCAGTTTGGAATAAAATTTTTAGTGAAGTTAAAAATAGCTTTTATATTTTTTTGTTTCATTAAAACTCCAAAGATGTAAATAGTGGTGACTTCTTGGTCTGTGAACGAGGGATTTGAGTTTGGACTAATTTTTAAAAAAGAGGTTGGAGAGAGTTGAGAAAAGAAATCGCAGGTAGTAAGGTATACAGTGATGAGTTGGCTCTGCCAGTCCATTGGTAGCTCCTTTGTTAATTTTGTTTGTGCAAAAATTATTTAACAAATTGGAGCTATTTCTTCAAGCCTCACAATAACTTTCTCAACTATTAACTGGCATTTATATTTACGATAGCAGAAAAAATTTAACTAAAGTTTTAACTCCCTTTAAAGACATTAAAAAATCAGTATACAATTATTATCTTACAAAAATTAAAAAAAACATTTTTATTAACTATGACAAATGCTTTGAAGATAATGGTAAATATTAAACGGTTATTTTTAAAACATCATGATTATCTTCTAAAAATTTATGTAAAGTATTAGAAATAATATAACTAGATAATGAAAAAAATTCTTTATAATTAAAGTTTTCTTTTTTTTCTTTTTCTAACAATTCTAATTCCAAGTTTGAAATTAAAGTGACTATTTTTATTAATTCAAATTTTGAAAAATCATCTTTTAATTGCTGCAAAACATTTTTTCCTTGAGAAATATTTTCACAATCCAATAGTATTACGTTACTTTCAATTATTTCTTTTAAAAACAAATCAAATTTAGACCTATTTCTAATAATATTTATTAAAATTGAATTATTTCTATTTTTTTCTTCGTGTTTTTTCTGTAAATTAATTTGATCTGTTACATCAGAAGCTTGAATAATCAATTTTTCTGGAATTTTATTTTTATCAAGAACTGCTGTATATTTTAGCTTTACAATTTTATTATTTTTTATTTTTACAATTTCTGGTAAAATTACAAATAAAGAATCAATATCAAATATACCAGAGAAATACTGTTTTATAGTTAAAAAAATTAATTCAGATTTTTCAATATTATTTTCAAAAATTATATCTTCAACTTTTTTTCCTGAGATATCTGTATTAAAAATTGAAAAACAAGATTTTGATACAACATCACTTATTATTAAATCTTTATTAATAATAAAATAACCCTCATTAATATTGTCTAATATTTCTTTAACTTTATTTTTTTCTTCAATAAATTTTCTTTCAGAAAAAATATAATAAGAATTAATTGTATAATATATTTCTAAAAGCAATACTTCTCCTGTTATTAATTGCGCTTCTGCAACCAAAGCAGGATCGTTAAATATTTTTAGCCATATTTTACTTAAAATAAAACCTAGATTACCTATTGCAGACATATAAATATCAGTTGTAATTCCTCTTAGGTAATGAACGTAACCAATTTTTAATTTTTCTATATAATATCTTTCGTCAAATGGACCCAAAAACAAATATTGAAAATAATTAGTGTTTAATTTTTTAAGATATTCAATTTCTTCTTGATTCTTAAAATATTTTTTTGCATTCTCATTATTAAGATTAAATTCATAAAATTCATTAATAATATTTTCTATATTTTCTTTAATATATGGAGATAATTTTTTTGCTTTTTCTTTAACATTTTCATTAAAATTTATTGCTTTTTCAAATTTTGAAATACTATTGTCTAAAAAATATTGGCTCACAAATAAACTGAACTCATCCTGTGTATTCATCATAACTCCTTAAATTCATCTAATTGTATTTTTTTATACTGTTTGTACCAATATTGTTAATTATTAATATACAAATTTTTTAAATTTATATAAAATCATAAAAAATATCAAACTTAACCATTGGATGTTTTATTACACTAGATGTTGATTATATACCACAGTTTTTAAAGAGTTTGTATAATTTGGAAAATGAAATTTAAATAAAATTTTTGCTATATCTAACGAAAATGAATTTGGGCGATAATGACCAGAATTATTATTAATTTTTGTAAATTTATTTATATTATGATCATAGTAAACCTGTCCAGCAGCTATTACTGGTTGGTAATTATTAAGCGATGCATGAGATGCAATTGCGTACCCATCTGTAGTCAGATTCTGGTATTTTTCTCCATTTATTTTGACAATTTCATTATCAAAACCTAAAATAATTTCTCCAGATTCATTAATAACATAACGAAAAACATGGTAATTCTTATATTGTTTTATTTTAGAAATACTTAACATGATCGGTTGCGAAAAATTAAAAAGACCATCCTTAGATTCTTGTAACGGTAACAGCAATGGAGACCATATTGGAGAAAGTTGTACAATTTTATTTATATCTTGTTTATTAATAATACAGCCTAAATTAATTTGTTGTAATGTTTTTTTTATAAGAGATTGCAGGAAAGGATTTTGAGTTGCTTGATTTTGGAGAGTTTGTGGAGCAGAGTTCTGATTCATTTGTAAATACCCCGCTGTTATCCGCCGCTCCTCTATTTGCATGGGTAAATACCCCGCCGTTATCCGCCGCTCCTCTGTTTGCATAGGTAAATAGCTAGTCGATACAGGAACAGAAAACACTTTGGATCGCTGTTTTTGTTTTTTTAAAAGAACTTTTTTAGTAATTAAATTAACAGCATCTTGCAGTTTATTTAATCTTGAGTATCCTGGATTTTTCCAAGAATATATTAACGAATGTTGTATAGGTAGTTTAAAATACTTACCAATTTTTAAATTAAAAAAAGTTGCATAATTAATTGAATCTTTGTATTTAAATTTTTCACTTATAATATTAAAAAACAAATCGAGAACTGCATACGAAAATGAAATATCAATTTTTTCATTTAATTTTTTATACTGATAAAAATTACTTTGAGAATAATATTTCATATAAGGAAAATGTTCGTCCGAATTAAACATAGAATTATTAAGATCTTTAACTATTTGTTTATTTAAATTATTATTATAATCTACTAAATCTTCAAGAGTTTTATCAAAATAGGTCTCTTCATTCAAAAACATTTCATATACTGCAAAATAAATTTCAAAACAACTTTTTTCAAAAGAAATAATAATTTGATTTTCTAATAGCCCTCTTTCTCCAAACAATACCATATAATATATTTTTAACGAATAATTTTCTAATGCAAAAATATCTTTTAGAGATTCAAAATCTTTAAGAAAAAGGTTATTTTTTATTGGCTCTATATCGCAATCCGAATAAATACCTGGAAAAAAATTTAATATTAAGCACCTTACCAGATCAGAGGCAAAAGGATACGCTTTGTATTTTAACATTTTTTTTAATACACAAATAATTTTTGGAAATTTAGTTTCATAATAATCTATCAAAACATCAATTATAATAACTTTTATATTTTGGTATTTACCCTGATCATCCATTGCAGCAAGGTTGTAATATTCTAATTTAATAGTTTGATTTTCTACAAAGCATTCTAAAAAAAATTTTTTCCTAAATATCGTATTATTAGAAACGTCTTCTTTTCTGACCCACAAACAGACTTCACTATTGCTATTTGATAATGTAATTATATTTTTCATGTTAGCAATATTTCGTCTAACAGTAATGGGAGCAAGCGAACCAGTCCAAAAATAATGAATTAATAACCTATTTTGATCAATAAACAAAGACATAAAAAAACTCTCATCAATTTAATTCAAATACAACTTTATAGCCAATATCTTTTAAAAAAATTTTTTTACTATTATCTAAATACCCTGACCAAGCAATCAAATTAGTTGTTTTCGGAATATATTGAGATAAATGCACAAAATGACTAAAATCAACTTCAAAAGTTTTTGGATTAAAACCAGAAATTGCAATATAGGGCGCATCAGTTTCTAAAACTTCACGTATCTCTTGCTTATTGTGCACAATAAACATTAAAGTAAAATGATAATCTCTAGCTATTTCTGTGAGTAACTGAATTTTGTATTTATCCATTCCGTAACTATAAACGACCATTCCATCAAATCCTAATAACATAGATTCATACAAATCATATTCATCAGAAAAAAAACCACTACGAAAAACCATACAGTCATCGTTCTTATATAACAAGAAGTCATTACAATTTTCCTGCAAGGGAGAAGTAAATAAACTATATATTTCATTAATTAAAATATCGTCTGAACTTATTGTTTTAGTATTAAAAAAACTAGAAAATTCGCTATCGGTCACATAATTAGGAATAGTAACAAAATTTTGCGAAAACTCATTTTTTTGTAAAAGATTCTCTATTTTTAATTTAAAGTTAAAGTTTAATTTATTTTTAGTAATTAATGATTCTGCCTGCTCTTTTTTTAGTTGCAAAGAAAAATCTAACTTTTGAATTTGTGTTAGTTTTTTTTGTTGTTCTATAAAGAAATTCAGTAAACTTTTTTGTTTAAACATACAACTGCTATTTATTAATTTCCTTCAGAAATTTGGCAGTCCTTTTTCCAAATTTCGAATAGTTTTAAACATTTTCCAGACGATATTGCATCTTTCGCCATTTTTAAGCCAGTAATCAAATCTGAGCATAAATCTGCACACCACAGTATTGCTGCAGCGTTTATTGTAACAGCGTCCATCACAGCTGGATAAGCTTGATTTTTAAGTACATCAAGCATAACTTGAGCATTAAATTCAATGTCTTTGCCCAAGAGTTTGTTACTGTTGTGTAGTTTAATTCCAAAGTCAACGGGATTTAACACTTCATGCGAAATTTTATTATTTTCTAGTTTAAAAATATACGTAGCACTGCATACAGAGATTTCGTCTAGGCCATCTTCGCCATGTGCAATAATAGCTCTTTTACGACCTAACTTTTTTAAACAAGAGGCCATAAGCGGTAACAGTTCTCGGCTGTGCATTCCAATAAATTGGCCTGAAAGTGGCATAGGGGTTGCTAAAGGTAAAATTAAATCAATTATGGTTTTAAAACCAAGGGTTTTTCTAATTTCCATGAGATGCTTTAAAGTTGGATAAACTGTATTAAATTTTAAAAAAGTAATATTGCAGTTTTGAATCTGAGTAAAAGCATGCTCTAAAGAATCGGCTGCTAATAAATTTAAGGATTCTAATAACTCACAAGTACTAGACTTATTTGTCATTCCAGTCCCTACAAATTTTGCGACATGAGCACCGGTTCCAGCAGCAATAATTGCTGCAATTGTTAAAATATTTAATGATGAACCACGCTCATAACAAATATTAGAACAGTCTACCAAATTAATATTATTTAAATTATTAGCATTATTTTCTTGAATTATGCTTTCTTTTATTATTTTTAAAACCCCAATTATAATATCATCCGATAATGGCAAAAATCGAAATCCTGTCAACACAGCGGCTGTTCGAATATCAGATAATGTTCCATCGATCATGCTATGTATCAGAGCTTCTGCCTCATCAGCTGAAAAACTACGTCCGGCAAAAACTTGTTCCATTATTGGCGAAAAATTTTTATCAATTATCATGATCCTCATCCTCAACTTCTAAAATTGGGGTCACAGGATACGAAAAACGGGACGCTAAAACCATTTCTGCAAACGAGTTATTTTGAATACAATCTATCTTTAAAAATTGATTGATTTCTAGAAAACATATTGCTGGAGCCTCAAGCGCCAACACATGAGCACAGTTTTCTACCCACTTTGCGGTTATCTTTGGAATCTGTTTAGTTAAAATTATAGGAATTTGATTTGAAAGCAAGGCGTCTTCTTTTCCCCACAGAAGTAACACAGGACAGTTAATATCTTTTAATTTATCGTCTACAAAATGCTCTTCATTTGTAAGTTTTAATAAAATTTTCACTTGTTTATTTGTTAAATTTCTATAGAGAGAGCGTTTTGCTATGTGACTTAAAATAGGCACTCCTGAGTAAGGAAAAGCTTTTAAAATTCCGGGGTATAATTTCTGAAATTTTTGCCAACTTAAAAAAGCTAGAGTGTCTCTTAATCCAAAGGGATTGACTTTAAGACCCGCAGGATTCAATAAAATCATTTTGTGAATGAGTTGCGGTTTATTTGCTGCAATATGCATAGATAACCAACCACCCATACTGAGACCACAAATCTCAATTGGAGTTTTAGTAGTATATTGAATAAATTCAATTAAAGACTCTGCATGCTCAATAAGGTTCATCACAGCATTATTGGCTTCACTAAAACCAGACATATGAAAAAGATTTGGAATTAAAATTCTTTTTTTATTTTTTAGCATATTTGCTAAAATCCACCAACTTTGTGCACTACTTCCTAAACCATGAACAAAAACAAGAGGTCTCACTTTTGAAGAAGGACAACTATCATAATAATGCATTTGCCCATATTTGGTTGCTACAGTTTTTGATTTAAAGCCATTAGCATTTAAGTATTTTTTAAAAAATATAGAAAAAGAGCAATCAATAAGCACTTCTGTATCTTTTATCACATCCAAATCTTCTACACTTCCAGCGGGCTTGGCAACCAACTGTAGATATTTTAAATTTAAGAATTTATTTATCTCTTTTAAATGAGACAAAAGCCCGACTCTTAAATTTTTTTGCGTCATTGTTAACCTATTTCTGATAAGAAAATTTTTTCAATAATATTAGCCATTTCTTCTATTCTATGCCGGCTAGGTCCTTCAAGCGTAATGCGCGCTAATGGCTCTGTGCCACTGTACCGCATTAAAATACGACCTGAGGTTCCTAACTCTTCTTCAAATTCTCTCACAATGGCTAAGGTCTTGAAAAGGGTCTCAAGCGGAGGTTTGGCGGAGACTCTTACATTCTTTGTAACTTGTGGAAACTTCATCATAACAGATGTGAGCTGCGAAATTTTTTTATTGGTATAGCACATCATTTCAAGAATTTTTAAACAAGCGATAATTGCATCACCAGTTGTACTCGAATCTAAAAAAATAAGATGCCCAGACTGCTCTCCACCCAATACAAAGTCATTGGCTAGCATCCCTTCCATCACGCTGCGATCACCAACATTTGTGCGAATCACTTGAATGCCTGTTTTTTGCAATGCAACATCGAGCCCTTTATTGCTCATCACTGTCACACATACGCCATTATTTTTAAGCTGATTTTGCGCTTGCATTTCAAGAGCACACATAACAATAATGCTATCTCCATCTAAAATTTGCCCTTGTTCATCTACCACAATCAGCCTATCTGCATCGCCATCTAATGCAAAACCAATATCTGCATTGTACTCTTTAACTTTTTGCGCCAAAACGTGAGGGTGCAACGCACCACTATTTAAATTGATATTAAATCCATTTGGATCATTGTGAATACTAATCACCTTTGCGCCAAGTTCTTCAAATACTTTGGGTGCAACTTTATAACCTGCGCCATGCGCGCAATCTAAGACAATCGTTTTTCCATCAAGCTTTAAGTTTTTTGGAAATCGTTCTTTTAAAAATACAGCATATTGACCAATTGCATCATCAATGCGTTTTGCGCGACCAAGATTTTCTGATTTAACCAAATAGTTATCTAAATCTGGGCTATCCATCAATTGTTCAATGAAAGCTTCTTCACTGTCTGGTAGTTTAAAACCATTATGATCAAATAATTTGATACCATTATCTTGAAAAGAATTATGACTCGCAGAAATCACCATTCCTGCATTTGCTCTCATGCCACGGGTTAAATATGCAATTCCTGGCGTAGGAAGTGGCCCCACAAATAGAACATCAACCCCCACACTACAAAGCCCAGAAGACAAAATGCCTTCAATCATATAACCACTTACTCGAGTGTCTTTTCCTATTAAAACCTTTGGACGTTGACTTCTTTTTTTAAGAATTACCCCAAAAGATTGAGCTAATTTTAAAAGCATGGACGGAGTCATAAAACCCATGTTCGCTTCGCCGCGCATCCCATCGGTACCAAAATATTTTGCCATATCAAAAAACCTTCTAAGGACTAAATTGAACAGAAATCGTATCTGGAATAATTTTAACAAGTGACACGTTATTAGGAATACTTGGAACCACAGATTTATCTTGCCACCCAACCTTTAGATCCGAGGCATCAAGAAAAACCCTTACATTAGAAGGATCAAGTTTAGACAGTAACTCTTTTGGCCCAGACACCTCTATGTCAACAGCTCCAGGACGCAATTGAATTTTTGAAGAAAGTTTTTTATTTAAATTTTTTATTTCAATAGGAACAGCTCGAAAAGTGCGATTAAATTTTTTTGGAGCAAGGGTAATTGAAACAACGACGCTTTTTTCTATTGCATTGATTGCGGATGATTCTTCTAATTCAATATTAGCATCTGTGATGAGATTTTTATTTATTCCTTCAATGATAACAGGCATAGTAAAAATACTTTCCATTCGGACAAGTTGCTGGCGTGCACCAGAAACTTTAATATGCGAGGGAGTGACTTTTATACTTTCTACTGTTAAGCCTGCCTGAGGTTCTCCTTTTAAAACTGCCTGAATTGGCAAAACTTTTTCTTGCACTTTATCAATATCAATATCGATGTATGGTCTTTCAATCACAATTGCATACTGCTTTGGTAATCTAGGAAAACTATCTCTGCTCACTTTAACGCGCACGCGACCAGGTGTCTCGCTAATAATTTCAATTTCGCCAGTGAGTTCTGCATCTGTTGGAGAAACAGAAAATATGGAGTTTTGTTGTTTGATGACCACATCTAAAGTTCTCTCCTTTGGGCCAAGTATAACCATTGAAGGAGAAGTGATGAGCTTAATTCTGGCAACTTTTTCAAAACTTAAATCTTTGTCAGTTCGTACAATAAAAAATATGACAATCGAAAATAAAAGCGATAAAATTTTTAACCAAAAATTATTCGTGATCTTAGATATTATAATTTTAAAAAATGATGAATTTTCTTGCGAATTCATTGACATTATTTTTTATCTTCCTTGTTACTTTTTTCTGAAGTATCCTGTTCTTTTTGATTTTCAATTGGAGGATCCAGTGGAATCCCACCAATAGAGACATCTCGTGGTGGGGGAGATTTTGGTATAGGAGGATCAAACCTATCTTCTGGCGCGATTTCTGTAATTGCTTTGAGAGCCTTATTTTTTTCTATCGCCGTAATGCTACTTTGCTCTTCTTCCTGATTATTATTTGCGTCTTGAGCATTTATGATTTCTTCAAAGTTTAACTCATTTTTACTTAATTGTGTTTGTCTAGTTAAAATATTACTCGAAATAAATTGTATTTCTGAAGTTTTAATATCTTTGATTTTAGAACTGCGTGGAAAACGAATATGAATATTTTTAGAAACATTAGAAGCAATTCTATTTTCATGTTCAATTTGTTGTAACGCTAAACTTTCTAAAGATGAGACTTTTTTACTTGATTGTATAATTAGTTTTTCCGTTTCAGACAAATTCTTTTTTGGAAACTGAAAAAAATTCTTAATTTTTATTAAAATATTATTATATTTATAAATAAAAAAGTTTTCCATCCATCCTAATAATCCAGAAGTTTGGGTTCTTGGAATTAACAAAATGGATAACATTTTTCGAGCTGCTTCAATTGAACTTTGTCTTTGCAAATTACCTTCCCAAGCAATTGAAATATTACCTGTTTCTTCGCTTACCACAAGAACAACGGCATCTGTTTCTTCTGAAATACCAACAGCAGCACTGTGTCTTGTTCCCATTTTTTTTGAAAAACGTGGATTTTTAGAAAGTGGTAATTGAGCAGAAGCACAGTTAATACGATCTTTTTTTATAATAACCGCACCATCATGCAATGGCGAAAACGACTGAAAAATACTACTCAAAAGCTGCTCTGTGATTAAAGAATCGAGTTTTATACTGTGATCATATAATTTATCAAGACCAACAGAACGCTCAAAAACAATTAAAGCACCAATTCTCTCGTGGCTGAGAGACTTTGCAGCATTTGTAATTTCATCAATAATGTTTGCACCAGTCACAGCATCAAGGCCAGCTGTCATAAATGGTCCTCGGCCAAAACGAGTCAGCAACCGACGGATGTCATCTTGAAACAACACAATGACAACAATAATAAATGAAGAATAAAACTTGCTGATAATCCAATGCAGAGTTTCAAACTGCAGCATGCTAGAAAATACATAGGCAATAAATATCACAAGCATACCAATAAGAACTTGCGCTGCTCTGGTTCCCTTAAGTTGCGCAATAATTTGATAAAACAAAAACGCAACAAGGCCAATGTCAAGTATGGCTTTCCACGATAAAATTGATTTTAAGGAATCTAAGTAATTCATCCATTCCCATTACATTTTGTCAACAACAATACCTTTCGGAGGCGTAAATTGAAATACCTCTTTTAAAATAGATTTAAGAGAATAATTTGCAAAAACAAGCCGCGATCGGTTGCCGTTTAATTGCACAATACGAAGCTCTTGAATGAAACCAGTCTTCACCTGAATAACAGCGTATAAAACTTTTTGTTGTTTGTCTCCTTTGGGTAAGAGTTTGAGATAAAGGAGATCGTCATTTTGCTTAGGAGGTAGGTCAGATTTTACTGCTAAGTCGTTTGCGTCATTATCTGTTTTTTGAGCTTGAGCTCCAACCCACTCTGAAACTTCGTAAAAATTACTCAACCTACTGATATTTGATAAAATATTAATGAAACCTAGATTTTGTGAGTTCATTTGAAATTGCTGTGCATGTTTGAGTTCGGGCACAAATTTCCAAAAATCGTGACCATTCGACACATACAATTCTTTTCTTGGAGAAATAACCTCATAGCGAAACGAGTTTGGTTTTTTAACTACCAAAACACCCTCTGATTTTAAAACTTTATCTCGTAACGAGGAATAAAGCTCTTGTTTAAATTGCACGGAAAAAAACTCATATTGCGCTGCAGCCTTAATAACTTCTTGATATTTTTTTTCAAATAAATTATTTTTACTAGTAGAAATATTTTTAAAATTTAATTCTTTTGCACTAACTGCAAAAGAACTCAGCACACACAAAAAAGTAAGCAAAAAAATTTGCATTTTTTATTCCTTATGCAAGTTAAAAAATTTTAAAGTTGAAAAGATACATTTGCTCCATACCATGTTATTTTTGTGTCATCGTTAAAAACAAAAGGATAAACTTCTAAATTTAATTTACTATTTTTTTTCTGTAGTAATTCTTGAACTTTTTCAACTCTAAAAAAAACAGATGCTGCAAGCGTTGCTCCTACGATTCCTCCAATTACCACGTCAGAAACATTGTGCGCATGATCTGTGACTCGAGATTTAGCAACCCATGCCGCCGTAGAATGCGCAAAAATTGCATAAGACCAATTTAAAATATCAGACTTCGAATATTGAAACAAAAGTAAACTAGAATACGAAGCAAATGCAAACGCATGCGATGCATGGCCACTAAAAAATGAAAAGCGACTATCATCTGAATTCTGCTCATTTTGCCCTTTTGGATAGTCATAAAAAGGCCTTTTACGTTGAAAAATAATTTTAGCAGAAGATGTTGCGATTTCTGTTAATAGTTGCGCATGCAACCATCCCCGAATATGAGAACCTACTGCAAAATTTTCTTGACTTAAGCTTAACCCACCAAGAATTAAAGTTGCAACTCCTAAAGAATACGGAAATAGTTTTTCTCTCGGCAAAGTTGTTGGCAAAGGTTCAAGATTTGCAGTTTCATTTGTAAATGGCCACAAAGACTTCGATCGCGGCGTGTAATAACTGTTGATTGATGCAATTAAAAAAACTTCCAAAGGTAACGTAAATATATCCTGCTTCCAATACCCAGGATTAAAACTATAATGACTTAACGAATCCTCAGAAAAAGAAGGAACTGGAGGCGGTGGAACATCAATCATGATTTTTTATTCTCAGAAAGTTTATGGATAAAAAAATCTTCATTTCTTTTTAACCATTGTGGTGAATTTTCTAAAATATTGTTGCGACAAAAGTATAGTAATACGCAACCTACAATTAAAAATGACAAACACAATATTTGCCCCATTGTCAATACTGTCCACCAAGGAGCTTCTGGAAACGCGTTAAGTGGTAGCCATGAGAAATTAAATAAATAAAAATAATTAATTTGCAAATCAGCGGCTCTAAAATATTCGGCTATAAAGCGATAAATACAATAAAAAATTATAAAGTAGCAAGAAATTGTTCCTTCTTTTTGTTTTTTACGAGATATTAAATACAAAGTAAAAAATAAGGCCCAACCTTCTCCAATACTTTGATAAATTTGACTAGGGTGACGTGCAACTTGACCACCTTCTGGAAAAATAATCGCCCAGGGTACCGAACTTGTAATGGGTCTACCCCATAACTCGCCATTAAAAAAATTTCCAATTCTACCGAGCCCTATTCCAATTGGGATAACTCGTACCAGCTTATCAGTAAGATGATAAAAAGAAATTTTATTTCTCTTACAATAAAAATAAATCGCTAAACACACACCAACAATCCCACCATGAAAAGAAAGCCCCCCTTCCCAGGTAGCAAAAATTTCGAGTGGCCTTTGCTTATAAAAATCCCAATTGTAAATAAAAACATATGCAAAACGTGCACCAATAAGCATACCAAGTATTGAAATTGTAATTAAGTTCATTAACATATTTTCAGTTAACATTAATTGTTTTTTACGTATCCATCGAATACATGCTATATATACAGCTACAAATCCGAATAAATACATTGTACTATACCAACGCAATCCCCAATCAATTTGCATTTTTTGTAACGTATAAAGAATTGCAAGAATTAATAATAAATAACTTAATGATGATTGTAAGAAATCAAATTTGCTTAATTTTTGTTTAATTTGAATATTGTTTTTTTCAGAATTATTGAGTTGTTTCTTAAATTTATTAATTTGAATAAACGTAAATAGAAAACTACCTCCAAAAAACCCAACTAATAGCAAAATTCCCCACCAGGTTGTTACCCAACTAAAATCAATGTTCTTAACCTGAAAAACAAAAGGACTTAGGTCAAATACCCAGTATGGGTGAGATGGATTCATATTGTGAAATCTCCTATTGTATGCTTAGCAAATTGTCATACACTACCTTTTTGTATGACATGAGGTTGCTTTGAGCAAGCAAACGAGGCATGAACGAAAGCACAATGTTTGGAGCTGATATGAAAAAAATAATTTTTTTATTCTTATTATTCATCTTTCTCTCGTGTTTTCCAATTTTTTTAGGTGCTGCGTATGTAGCTTGGCAAATTTATGCGGGTAATTATGCAGATTTTGAAAAATCCCGAATCATTGATATATTATCTAAAGAAACAGTTTTATATTATGCTGATGGGCAATCGCAATTAGGCAGTTTATTTGGCCAAGAACATCGTATTTATATTACAATTGACCAAATCCCCCAAGCAATGAAAGAAGCAATTGTTGCCGCCGAAGATGAAGATTTTTATCAAAATATTGGAATAGATCCTAAAGGCATTCTGCGCGCCGCCGTTCACAATATTTTATTTAGAACACGACAAGGCGCATCAACAATAACTCAGCAAACCGTTAAAAATCTCTACGGCAGAAAAGAAACAGATTTATTTACAAAGTTTCAAGAAATGATCAATGCATTTAAACTTGAACGGGTTTACTCTAAAGACCAAATACTTGAATTTTATTTAAATCAATTTCATGTTACTGGAAATGGACGTGGAGTTGGAGTTGCTGCCAAATACTATTTTAATAAAAATGTAGAGAATTTAACTTTAGTTGAATCTTCGTTTATTGCCGGAAGTGTAAAAGGACCAGAAAAATACAATCCTTTTACAAAAACAACACTAACTGGCCAAGAAAAAGCAAAACGAGAAGCTTTTATTAGAAAAAATTATGTGTTAGAAAGAATGCTAAAAAGTAAGAAAATTACTCAAGAAGATTACGATGCAGCACTTAAAGAACCGGTGCCTTTTAACCAAGGTAAATTTCAATTTAATGAATTGGCTGTAAACCAAATCATTATGAAACAACTCTCTAGGCCAGAAATTTTATCTGCAATTGGCGCTAACAATGTAGACGAAGTTGGCACAATGGGTCTTCATATCACCACAACTCTTGAAAAAGATGTTCAATCAGCAGCGCAATTTGGCTTAAGACAAAATTTAAGCCGCATTCAACTAATTTTAAGTGGATTTAGCGCAGAGCCGCAATCAAATTTTATAAACATTCAAAAACCAGAACTTTATGGATTTTATGTTGGAAAAGTAGAAAATATTGACAAAACGGCGGATAAAGAATCAATAAAAATTAGTTTTGGCATTCCCACCTGCACGGTAAATACGGAGTCTATTCACCGCACCGCTATCACCACAGATCAAGCCTTCAGAAAAGGTGAAAAAAAATCTTTAGAACTATTATTAAATTCTTTACATCCAGAACAACACGTTTTAACAAGCATTTATAAAATTGAGAGCGATGGACAAATGCTATGTAGTCTCGAAGCACGTCCTCGCGTCCAAGGGGCCGCAATTGTTTTAGATAAAGGAAAAATCGTTGCGATGGCTGGAGGATTTTCTTCTAGCGAATACAATCGCGCCATTTTTGCAGAAAGACAGCCAGGCTCTTCGTTTAAAATACCCGTTTACTATGCAGCTCAACAACTTGGTTGGTCTGTGCTCGATCCAATATCTAACATTCGCGATGTTTTTACTTGGCAGGGTGGTTTTTATTTTCCTAGACCAGACCATGCCATCAACAGTTTAGAAACCACAATTCTTGGTGCCGGTGCAAAATCAGAAAACTTAGCAAGCATATGGATTCTAAAACATTTGCTCGATAAACTGAGCTATGATCAATATTTAGAATTACTTAATTTTTTAGATATTACTGGCAACGGAAAAACATTGCCTCAAACTCTATCAATTATTGCAAATAAATTTAATGCAACAGCAGATAATGAAATTTATATTAAGTCTGGAATTTTAGAAAAAATAAAATCAAACTTAACTTCTGATTTAAATGTATTAAATAATATTAGATTAAAAGTTTTTTTAAGAACTTTGCATTTTGGGTATGGTTTTGACAAACAAACGCAAATTGTAACTGAAGACAAAGAATTATCTCCTAAAGAAAAAGCATTAAGAGTCAATATTTTAAAAAATAGTTTAATTCGCTGGAATAAAGCAGCGCTTCAAGCCAAAAAAGCAATTGAATCATTAAATAAAATTTTATCTGGCGCCCCTATTACCGAACTCGATCGAGATTTTTTTAGTTCATTTGCCAAAATAGATGAAAATTCCTTAGCATTTAATACCCAAGATGCCTGGAAGCCTGAGTTAACAACCAACCTTATAGAACCAGAACAAATCACACCATTAAGTATTGATGCATTATTAAGTTTAATTCGATATAATCCCGCATTATTAAACCCAAATAATGTTTACCTTGACGGAATTGTTCCTTTAACTATGATTGACAATATAAATTATGAACTCAATAAACAATGGAAAACAATTCAATCCGCTCCTCCGCTTGAAAAGTTATATTGGAATGATGATTTTCGTTATTCTTTAGGAATGTTTTATACAGCAAATATGGTTAATGAAATGGGTGTATTAAAACCTTTAAAATGGGTACAATCGTTTCCTTTAGGTTCCAATGATGTCACTCTTTCTGATTTGGCTCTTATGTATCAAACTTTTCTCACCGGAAAAACATTTAGATATTTTAACACCCCACAAACTAATCAACTTCTTTTGATAAAACGCATCGAAGACGCAAGCGGAAATTTACTTTGGGAAGCAAAGGCTAAAGAATATCAATTTTCTGATTCATTTTATTCTGCACCAATTTTAAATACATTGCGTGGAACTATCACTGGAGGCACTGCTTATCAACTAAATAAAAGCATTATTTTACGTTCAAATGATGCCGCAGTCGATAATGAATTACTTGAAGCACAAATAAAAGTTCCAGTATTTGGTAAGACAGGAACAACAAATGATTACAAAAATGGTACTTATGTTGGATTTTTACCCTATCCAACTTCTAAGGGTGATATACTTTCTCCAGATCACGCATACACAATTGCATCATATATTGGGTATGACAGCAATGAACCGATGATCCGCAAAGGTTACAGAGTTTATGGTGGTGGAGCCATTCCTGCTTGGGAAGAAATCGCATTAACAATTATTAAAAATCAAGATTATGCAGATAAATTAGATTGGAAATATTTAGCCGAGAAAAAAGCTCATAACATACCATTTGATTTTGGTTCAGGATTATCGCAAGTTGTTGTCCCTATTCACTCTTGGGTTTCTGTTGCAACGAAAGATCCTGATGATGACCTTTCTGCTTTACAAGAACAAAATCCTTATGCAAACGATTATTCTGAAACAGGGCAGCGTATGTTTAAAGTCTATCTTCCTGGCTCACTTTCTGATGGAATTTTTTTACCCAAAAGAAAGGTGGCATTTTACAATCCTGTACCCCCACCGCAGGCACCAATCATTAGCTTAGGCGCACCAGAACAACCAGACATGCACAAACAAAATGGTTCTGTATCCCCTGCTCCATTATCAAGTTTTTCAAATAATTTAGATAATAATGATAAAGGATCATTAAACTCTGCTGACGATGACGATTTACCCAAAGAACGTATGCTAAAAAAACCGTAAAAACTATGAAGACGATTTGATTTTGTTAACCTTGTTTCCCCAAAATTCTAGAACTTGTTTTAATTCTTTCATATCAATTGGTTTACCTAAGTATCCTTCCATTCCTGCATCTAAGCAAACTTGTCCTTCTGCACCACGAGCATGAGCAGTCATCGCTATAATATGAGGACGCGTAGAACTTTTTGGATACTTTAAAATTATTTTTTTAGTTGCTTCGATTCCATCTAAATCGGGCATTTGGACATCCATTAAAATAATATCATAAATATTTCGAGTTAGCGCCTCTAAAACTTCGTTACCATTTGCAACAATATCACAAATGTATCCATATTTTTTAAGCATATTAGTTATAAGTTTTTGATTAACAACATTATCTTCTGCAACCAAAATTCTTAATGGATATATATCCGATAATTTTTTTAAATCAGCTCCAAATGGTTTTAATTGTCCATTTTGTTTTTCTGATACCGTTTCAATCAATGAGTCAAATAATTGAGAATAGCGAATTGGTTTATTTATGATACTTGCAAAATTTTTAGGATAAACTTTATTATCAGAATAATAAATATTAGAATTTTTTAACATCGCAATAAAAATGATTTGTTGATCAAGATATTTTTCAACTAACTTTGTCCGAAGCATGTCATAATCAAAGTCATCTGTAGAAATTAGGACATAAGTTGGTGGTGATTGTAAAGGAATTGCAAGCGCTTCCTGTTCAGAGGCTGCAAGATACACCTCCATCCCCCAATTTTCACAAGTTTGTTGCATGGCATTTGCAAGAAAAATATTTTTTTCTACAATACATAAAACTTTATTTTGAATTTGTAATCTTTTAATTTGATTATTTTTTTCTTTTTCATCGTTTTCTTGTTCAGGAAAATCAACTTGAACTGTAAATGAAAAGACAGACCCCTTACCAAGTTCACTTTTAACCCCAATCAATCCACCCATTAGCTCTGTTAAACGTTTAGCGATACTTAACCCCAATCCTGTACCACCATATTTTCTGGTTGATGAATCATCAATCTGCGAAAAGGTTTTAAATAATTTGCTAATATCTTTTTTAGAAATGCCGCTGCCTGTATCGATCACATCAAATTTTATCATACGTTTTTTATCATCACTGCTCTCCATTTTAACTTTCACAAATGCATAGCCATTTTTTGTAAACTTAATTGCATTATCAACAAGATGAGTTGTAACTTGCTGAATTCGAGTATAATCTCCCACAACGATATTTGGTGTATGCAAATCAATTGCATAAATTAATTCAGTTTCTTGAGCCGCTGCAGCAGGTGCCAATAGCTCAAATACATTTTCTATACAAGAATTAATTTCAAATGGAATATGTTCAAGCTCTAATTTATTTGCTTCAATTTTGGAATAATCTAAAATTTCGTTAATTATAACAAGAAGATTGTTACCACAAATTCTTAAAGTTTCTAAGTAATCTCTTTGCTCTTGATTTAATTTAGTACCAACAAGTAGATTTGCAGATCCCAAAATACCATTTAAAGGTGTTCTCAGTTCATGGCTCATATTTGCAAGAAATTCGCCTTTTAACCGAGTTGACTCTTTAGCTTTTTCTGCAAATTTTAAAATTTCTAAATTTCTTTTTTCCATATCCTCCCTTAATTTTCCAAGCCGACTATGTTCTGATATAGAAATGATTAAAGATTGATACAGTGACACAAAAGCTATATAAAGAAGCACAATTCTTTGTATATAGAAAATAATTTTATTATCTGTTAAAATTGAAATAACTGTAAAAGCTATTATAGGAACAATAAGATAAAATAAAGAAACAATCCAAGAGTCAATTCTTTCAAGATTAATTCTAAATCTAATTTTACTAACAAAAGAATACATAAAAAATATAAATATTAAAAAATTTTCTATTAATAATGATGATTTAACAAAAAAACCAGGATTTAAAATACTCAAAATCAATCCAATCCAAGAAAAAAACATTAAATATAAAATAAAATTAGAATATTTTTTATACTGATTTATTCCACTTAAATAAACAAGACGAAATACAAAATAATTCATAGTAACAATCCAAATATAAACACAATTTATTGCTATATAAATTTTATAAGAAAAATAAGAATTGTCTAAAGATAACAAAGATAAAACAATCAACAAAAAACCTAAAATAAATGGTTTACTTGCCAATATAAATGGAATTTTCCAATAATAACTATCCATATAAAAAAAACTCATCTTAATTTACCTATAATTTCTTGTTACTTAATTTTTCCCCATTTTTTTAAATTTTCCTCTAGTAATTTAACTTGAATTGGTTTGGTCATGTATTCATCCATTCCTGCAGCCAAGCAGCGCTCACGATCCCCTTCCATTGCATTTGCGGTTAATGCAATGATTATTGGCTTTTTTTTGATTTTTTCATTGGTTTTAATATTACGCGAAGCATCAAGTCCATCCATAACTGGCATTTGCAAATCCATAATAATAATGTCATATTCATCTTTAAGTGCAGCGTCATATGCAAGAGCGCCATTTTCTACTAAAGTAGCAGAGTAACCTAGTTTCTTTAAAATACTCATTATTAATTTTTGATTTACCGGATTATCTTCTGCAACAAGTAATTTTAAATTTTCTTTAGTTTTAAAATTATTCTGCTCTACTGGATTAGAAACATTTTTTAATTCTTTTAAATTTAACTTATTCATCCATAGATATAATGTATCAATTAATAACTGCAACTGAATTGGCTTTGAAATATAATCATCCATACCCGCCGCTAAACACCTTTCTTTATCTCCCGGCATTGCGTTGGCTGTTAAGGCAATAATTTTAGGGCGTTTACGATTTGCAAAATTTATGATTATATTTTTTGTTGCCTGAATACCATCCATCTCTGGCATTTGTAAATCCATAAAAACCAAATCATAGTCATCTTTTTCAACTTCTTCTACAGCCAATTTTCCGTTTTCTACAAGTTTAGGTATAAAACCAATTTTTTTAAACAAACTCAGTACTAATTTCTGATTTACTGGATTATCTTCTGCAATCAGTATTTTTACACTTTTAATAACTTCTTGTGAAAAATTATTTTGAAAATCAGAAAACATAATATTTTTTAAATCTTTAGATTCTTTTGGAATTTCAGTTTGCTTTTCATTATCATTATTTTTACTTTTACTTTTTAGTATCTTTAAAATTGCTTTAGCAAGCATTTCCGTTTTTAAGGGCTTGGTAATTGTTTCATCAGTAATGAGATGCAAATCAGGAGTGGCATTTTTTCCTAAAGATACTAACGCTATTGAAGGAATTTTACCAATTGGATTGATTTGATTTACTTTTAAAAAAATACTCGCCTTTTTGCTTTCTGCACCAATATCTACAATAATAAATTTAAATTGCTCAAATCCAATTAACCTTTGAATATCATCAAAGTTTGAAATTATTTTTGCATCTATTTTCCATTGTAAAAATCTTCTACCTAAAATATATCTCATTGTTGGGTTTTCTGATACCAATAAACATTTTAATCCAACAAATTGTTCGTAATTGTGTTTATTTTCTTCTTTTTTAACTTTTGAGATTTCACATTTAACAGTAAATAAAAAACGAGTTCCTCTGCCCACAACACTCTCTACCCAAATTTTACCTTTCATCAATTCTATCAACTGAGCAGAAATTGCTAAGCCTAAACCAGTACCACCAAATTTTCTTGAAACAGAGGCATCAGTTTGAGAGTAAGCTTTAAAAAGTTTTTTAATTTGGTTTGCAGAAATACCAATTCCTGTATCTTTTACTTCAAACAATAATTCAACATGATTTTCATCAATTTGATCAATTTGGGTAACACCAATAAACACCTCGCCCTTTGCCGTAAATTTTAAAGCGTTATTGCATAAATTTAAAAGTATTTGTCCTATTCTTTTGTAATCGCCAATAATTTCGCACGGTACAGATGGTTCAATAAAATATGTGAGATCGAGTCCTTTTTCAAAACTTTTAGGACTCACTACATCAATCACACTTTCAACAAGTTCAGAAACAGAAATCACTTCTTTACTTAATACAACTTGTCCTGAAAGTAGATTAGGCAAGTCGAGCACTTCGTTAACGAGCTTCATCAAATTGTTGCTACTTATTGTAATCATACTCAGAAGTCTTTGCTGCTCTTCATCAATCTGAGTGCTAGCTAAAAGCTCTGCATGACCAATTATTCCATTAACAGGAGTGCGAATTTCGTGACTCATTGTTGCTAAAAAATTTTCTTTTGCTATTTCTGATTTTTGCGCTTCAATATGCATTAAACTCAGCTCACCCATTTTTCGCGCAAGTTTAATAGAAAAATCATTAATTTTTCTAAACTCATAAGATAACTTATTAATATTTCTATACGCCAAAATAAGCAATACAAAAAAAATCATTATTTCGGATAAAAAATTATTTAAATTTAGTAATTTGTTAAATGAAAATCCCAAATCAATGCTAACACAAATAATTGTAGAAAATAATGTAGTAAAAGCCAACTCGTTTTTTTCATTATTTTGCGGTAAAATATCAAGAAAAGTAATTAATAGAATAAGTGGATAAATTTTTGCAATAATAATAGAATACATTATATCAATATTTAAAATGTTGAATAACTGAATAACAATTAATATTATCATTAAAAAATAATATGCTGGATTTATTTTATTTTTTATATCATAAGCCATAAAATTATTAAAACTAATAATAAACATATATGAAATATTTAATACAATCATAAACCACAAAAAAACAATAATTACTTCACTAAATATAAATTTATTATCACTTAAATCAACAAAACCTATCCTAATTATTTGATTTAAATTTATTAATAACAATAAAGAAATTATTGTAAAAAATTGCGTTCTAAAAAATACTTTTTTAGAAAACCTTCTTCTTATCACAAAAAATGACAGCAAAGAAAAAGAAAACAGTATATTTCCAATATAAAAAATGTATTCAAATTTTTTAGTTGAGTTTACAATGTCAGAATAATTTGGAAGAAAGCCCAACAAAAATCCAATTGCAATTAAAAATAAAATTACAAATTTTTTTGTTTGTAGATTTATGCTTTGTATTGCATTTTCAATTGCAACAAACATAATCATGTATCCTTACAATTTATTTATATTCAATCATTTTCTGTTATCGGTAAAAAGTAATGTTTTCCGAATTTAATAAAAAAATAACCTTTATATTGATAGTTTTTTGACATTAATAATTAAAGATCTTATTTTTTTTACACTTTATTACGAAATTATTTTGCTACTTAATTTTGTGCAGCAATGTATCACGAGGAAGATATTGACTAAAATTAATTATAAATTTGAATTTAATAATTTAAAAACATTAGAGTTTTTAATTGATCTTAATAGAAATCAAAATATTGATTTGTCAACAAGAGACGATCACACAGAATGGACCAATTTGAGTTATCATAAATGTGAAAACTGCACTCTAGATGATAAAATTATAAAAAAATGTCCTGCCGCTTTAGACGTAAAAGAAGCGATGAACCATTTTAAAGATGTTTTATCAACTGATATCATAAAAACCTCTGTTGAAACAGAAAACCGAACCTATCTAAAAACTTGCGATGCGCAAACTGCTTTAAAATCATTACTAGGGGTTGTGATGGCAACAAGCGGCTGCCCTATTTTAGGAGAAATGAAAGGCATGGCCTATTTTCATTTGCCTTTTGCATCCTTAGAAGAAACTATTTTTCGAAATGTTTCTACTTATACGCCGTCCACTAAGTTTTTAACATAAGCTTGCCTTAGGTTTTGAATTCATAATTGACTTGACAATTTTTTGTGTTAATTGATTCCAACCACTAGAGCATTTTTGAACGAGATCTTCATAATCTTTATAAATTTTAAATGATAAGTGATTCCTTTTAAAATAACTCCATAACCTTTCAATTGGATTTAACTCTGGAGAAAATGAAGGTAAAAAAATAAATGATATATTTTGGGGTAAAATTAATTTTTTGCTTTTATGTGCACTAGCTCCATCTAGTATCATAATAATATGCTCATTCTTAGGTACGGTCTTGGAGTACTCATTGATAAAAATTTGCATGTTTTCAACATTTAAATTTGGTAATATCATTCCAAAATATTTGCCCGTATCTTTGTTAGCAGTAGCATAAATCCATGAGTTTAAATAACCCATTTGAGTTTTAAATTCTGGTCTGATTGGGAAAGGACTCCAAATACCAGATTTTATTGTCATTTGTCCAAATCGTGATTCATCTTGAAAATCTATGTTTATTTTTTTTCCTGGATTTTTTACTTTAATTTCATTAATTTTATTTGGTAAATCTTTAATCCATTCGGCCATTTTTTCTGGGTCATTTTTTATATGCTTTGTTCTTGGAACAACTCTTCTTATTAATGTTCTTTGAAGGAACTTGTATAACCCACTTTTACTAAATTTTTTTTTAATTTCGTTTTGGATTCTATAATACTATTTATTATTTGGGCATGAACAACTTTTTCCTCATTAAATTCAGAATTTAATTGAATGATTTCAGTTTTTAAAATTTCAACTTCTTCTTTATTTACAAAGGATGGACGACCAGAACGTGGTTTATCAAGTAAAAAATAAATACCATTATTCTTATAGTTTGAAACCCAATAATTTGCCCGTCCTCTTGAAAGGCATAATAAAGTTTCAATCTTTTTTTCAGAAAATCCTACGGAATATAAAAAAATTATAAATAATCGACGTAAAAGATTAAAACTTAATTTATTTTGAGGTATTCTCTTTAAATCATCCATAAGTTGTTGTACATTATTCATTGTGCTGCAGTGTCCTTTTATAAAAGAAAGTACGAATGTTAACTGCAGCATATCCTGTTTTCAATATTCATCAATTTCCGTATAAATATTTATTTTTGGTTATCTATGTTGCCAACAAACTTAGTGGACGGCGTATTATTTGCTCAAACAGTATTTTAACTACAAATCAGGACAAAATAGCGATTGGAATTTAGAACAAATTCCAGATTTTTTTGAAAAATTACAAAATGTTAATCTTAAATTTTTTGAGCGTATTAAAATTGCAAGCAAGGCTGATGCAAATTTAAATGCTATTGTTTCTTTTTCATCGCAATCTCAAATATTCTCTTTTGCCCTTGATGAGTACTTAGAAGAAATTAAAAAACTTTTTATTTAAGCTAAAACGGTATTCACAATAAAATAGTCTTTTTCGGCAACACAGCTTTGCACTTTAACTTGTAAAATGCCTGATTTCTTAAGAGCACTGGCTGCATTTGGACAATCAATAGATAATTCAGCACCTTCCTTAAATTGAAACTTTGCAGAAAACTGTAACCCTGCTGGTATTATTTTTAATACTTTTATTTCTAGAACAATTGGCATATTAGTAATTGTTCCAGAATAATCTACATTTTTAGTTTCTGCGCCAGAAGCTGCTGGCTTAGTTGATGGAGCTGCTTGCGATGCGCCAGCTGCAGCTGTGGGCTTTGCTGTTTGTGCCCCCCCGCTAGCCGAACTTGCGTTATTGCTTTGCTGCTCGCCAGAAGAACTCGAAGCAGACGCATGAGTATTTGCAGAGGGTATTGTTAATTTAAATGGCGCAGCAGTGCCCTCAATCAATTTTTTTAATTTATTTTTTAGAACTTGAATTTCTACTGTTTTGTGTATTAAATCATCTGGCTTTAATTCTTGAATTTTTTCTAAATCCAAATCACCTTTTTTTCCGCTAAAAAAAGCAACTTTAATATTACGTTTTTGTTTTAATTTATTTATAAATTCCATTGTTTGATAACCATCGTAGTTTGGCATCATCACATCAAGGATCACCAAATCAACTGCATGATCATTTAAAATTTTAAGCGCATCCAACCCTGTTTTTGCTTCAAAAAACGAATAACCTAAAGAATTAACAATTCCTTTTAAGAATATTCTTGTTTCTGGGGCATCATCAACTATGAGTACACTTTTTGTAGCCAATTTCTACCTCTTTTATTTTGACTCCAAAGATTTTATTTTATTTTTTATTACATCTGGAATTTTTTTACTCGCATCAATAATTCTTAAAAAAATAGGGTCTGCACCATTTAGACTTTTAGAAAATGCCAAATCTTCTAGTTTTTGACAGTCTTCTGCAATGGCAACCAAACCGATTAATCGCGAACTCGATTTTAAAGTGTGTGCAGAACGTTCAACAACAGGCAAATCTTTTTTTTGCATCGCTGTTGTTAACTCTTGAGTTCTTTCTGGAAGATTATCTAAATACACAGACATAAGCTGCACAATAAGAAGTCTATTTGCAAACTCTTCATCACCATTACCAAGTTCTTTCATGTTGTTAACAATATTTTCATCTAAAAATGGAAATTCTGTTTCTGCACTCATAATTATTTTGGTATAACCCCTCTGTATTTAGGATCAGCTGGTATTTCAGCGAGTTTATCAATTTCTATAATTTTTTGTTGCGCACGTTCAAACTTAGGATCATATTTTAAAATTTG
Organism: Spirobacillus cienkowskii; assembly: GCF_037081835.1. GTDB lineage: Bacteria > Bdellovibrionota_B > Oligoflexia > Silvanigrellales > Silvanigrellaceae > Silvanigrella > Silvanigrella cienkowskii. The sequence continues at coordinate 2,040,734 of NZ_CP146516.1, forward strand.
CTGACAAACTTTTTTTGCCCGATCGTAATCTTTCATAGTAACTAAACAAAGAACTTTATTATACATTATTTTAACATCATTAGGAGTAATTTTCAATGCAAGATTATAGCTCGAAATTGAGTCTTCGTATTTACCCATTTCTTTATAGCAAATGCCAATACTATTTAAAAAACTCGGATTTTTGGGATCTTGCTCAACCGCTCTTTGTAAAAAATCCAACGCTTTATCTTTTTTCTTTTGGGCTAAAAAATTTCTACCAACTTGAGCATACAATTTAGGATAAACAATTTTCATATTAATAGCACGCATTAAATAACTTTCTGCTTCTTCATACAACTCACATCGAGTTAAAACTGCTGCCGCTTCTTCATAACGAATAGGATTTTTGGGGTTAATTTGAATAGCCTGATCAAAAGATTTAAGTGCAGCTTGTTTTCTATCGGTAGCAAGAAAACAAACTCCCAAATCAAAATAGGTTTGCACATAAAATTTATTATTTTGCATTGCAACTTTAAGATTTTTTTCTGCTTCTGGAATATTATTGAGCGCTCTATAACAACGAGCAATACCTACAAATGCACGAGCAGATGACAAGTTTTTTTCGATAATTGTTTTATATGTTTGAAGGGAATTTTCATATTCCCCGTTTATATAAAGATCGCGCGCTAATTCATAGTCTGCATCAATATTATTGGGATCACGATAGCGCACTAATGTTTGTGATATTTGCGTAGAGAGATCTTTCATTACAAAAGGCATTCTTAAAAATCCATCAGGAGTTGCTTCTGGAAATTGCATTGCCTCTTCTTTAGTAATTTCTTGACCAAGCATCAGCATTGGCGTTCTTCTAATATCTACATTTTCGTGCATTTCAGTTAAAAATTCGAGTCCATTTATTTGCCGCATATTCTTTTCGCAAATCACAAAATCAAAATTTTTTTCTTGCAAAAATTTTAACGCCTCTCCTTCACTCACTCCTTCAAAAACATTTTTAAAACCTAAAGTTTTTAATGATTTTACAATACCCTCTCGCGATGCTGGAGAATCATCAACGACTAAAAAATTCATATTTGAAGACAGTTCAATGACGTTAGCAGCCATTTTTTCTATCACCTTAATTTGGGTATTTCATAACTCTATCTTATTCTAGCATATCTTTCTTTAAAATGAGATCAACAGGAGTGTCAACGCCCTTATTTTTATTGCACTCACGACACGCTGGCACAACATTACCAGGAGTCGTTGTGCCAAAGCGCGCTAATGGAACAATATGATCCATTGTCAATTCTTTAAACGAAAATTTCTTTTTGCAATAATAGCAAATTCCTGCCGCACATTTTTGCTGCCACCACCTACTTTTTTTAGCTTGTTTAACCTTAGCTTTTTCTTTTCTAATATGCTCTTCATCAGCAAATTCGTAACTATTTAAATTCATTAATATAAAACCTTGTGTTTACTTTTAAGATGCCTCATGTACCAACACATTGTTAAACACCACTTTTGCAGCAGGCAACTTAATAATAAAAGCGGTGCCTTCTCCAACCTTGGAGTTTAACAGTAACTCTCCAGAGTGTTCTGATACAATATTTTTAACAATACTTAAACCCAAGCCAGTTCCTTCACCTTTAGGTTTCGTTGTATAAAAACTTTGAAATATTTTAGGCATATTTTCTTGAGGTATTCCTTCTCCTGTATCTTGAATCGTGATTTCTAAAAAATTATTTTTAAAAAAAGATGAAATGGTTAAATTCTTTTTTGCTGTATTTTTCATAGAATCACAAGCATTGCTTATTAAATTCATTAACATTTGCTCAAATTGATTTGGATAACAAATTATTTCAACATCAGAATTTTCATTATTTAAAATTACCTTAATTCCAAACTTTTTAATTTTTTGTTTGACTAAAAATAAAGAATTTTCAATTAACTCAACAACATTTTTACTCTCTTCTACTTCGCCTTTATCATTTCTTGCATAATTTCTTAAATGTTCTATGAGTTTATTAATTTTTTTTGTGGCTTTTTCAATACCTGCAACATTAGAACTTAAAAAATCACCAGAAATGTTATTTTCTTTTTTAAATTCATCTAAAATATCTTCGCAAATTAACTGTATTGTAGTTAAAGGACCTCTCACATCATGTACAACAGTTGCAAACAATTCTCCTAAATCAGCAAGTTTTGCCATATGCAATAATTTAGAATTTAAATATTCATTTTCTTTTTCAATAAAAACATATCTTAAACATCTTTTTGAAATAGGAATAATGTCATTTTTAACAGAAAATGGTTTTTCTACAATATCGTAACAATTATGCTGAATTGCTCTTCTAAAAATTTTATGATTAATATATGCTGTCATTATTACAACAGAAGATAGTTTATTTACATCTCTAATTTGATTTATTAATGAAAATCCATCACCATCAGGCAACTGCAAATCAATTAAAAACAAGTCTTGATTAACACCACAATTTTCTATAAATTTTTTGGCTTCATAAAAATTTTGCGAAGACGAAACCGAATGATTTAAGGAAACAAATTCTTTAATAAGATGCTCTCTCAAATCATTATCATCTTCAACTATATGAATGTTTAACTGACCTATTTCCATTTAAAGTACCTTTTTTATAAATACTTTTATCCAGTATCGACTCATCACAACCAAGTCTGAGTTTTGTTTCTAGGCATTTTTTATCTATATGTAAAAAAAATGGTTTTTACATATGGTTTTTTCTGCATACTTTTTAAAAAATGAGATAAACTTAATTAGGCTGAAAAAATTTCCCGGCAACAATAAACTCATACCAATTTATAAGTTCTGGTTTACGTTTAGCCAAATAGGAATAAGCTGATGCGTAATTTTTAGCAATCCAACTTTCAAAAATTAAACTTTTTTCTATTTCATTTAAGAAAAAGTTTTTTTGATAACTTTGCAAACTTTCTCTCAGTGACTGCAAAATGATTGCTGCACACACAGATACATTTAACGATTCAGAAAAACCATACATATTTACCGAAACATACATATCTGCAAACTGATTCCATTCTGGAGAAACACCGTGTAGCTCACTACCAAAAATTAATGCAATTTTTTGCTGCCCAACAAAATTTTTAAAATCATCTGAAGCAAACATCTGCGAAGAAAAAGAAGGAATTGACTCTAAATAATTTTCTGATGTTCTCGAAAAATCAGGCAATGTCACCAACGCAATTTTATAATTGCTTTTTTTTAAAATGCTTGCACATTGCGAAATACTCAACAACGCTCTTGGCATCAGCCACTGACTCGCTCCTCTATCAACCGTATCTGCAGAGCGAAATCGCATATCACGATTACTATAAAGAAAAAAAAGATCTAAAAATCCAAAAGAATCGATAGTTCTTAAAATTGCACTAATGTTATGACCATGATGCGTATTTTCAAATACTGTTAAAACTTGCCTGCTTCTTTTTAATAATATATTTTCCATCCTAGCGATGCGCGCACTTGTATAAAAATCACTGAGAGCATTAGTTAATTTTCCTAAATCATTTTTAAATTCTTCAGGAACAATGTACTCTGTGGGTAATTTTGATTGCATTATGACTCCGAACCAAATCTTTATCGTTTTCCCCACTTTTTGCGAGGTTCTGTTATGTCTACCCATAATATAAACCATCATTCAACTAAAAAATTTATTCCAGGAAATCCTGCGCCTCATGGCTCAACCCTCCACACAAAAGGATGGCTCCAAGAAGCCGCTCTGCGCATGCTCCTTAATAATTTAGACAAAGAAGTTGCTGAAAACCCTGAAGAACTTATTGTTTATGGCGGACGCGGAAAGGCTGCTCGCTCAATTGCTGATTTTCACACAATGACCCATGCGCTGTGCGAACTTGAGGATGATGAATCTTTGTTGGTGCAAAGTGGCAGTGCCATTGCTCGCATCAAAACCTGGCACAATGCCCCACGTGTTTTAATTGCCAATAGCAACCTTGTTGGACAGTGGGCAAACTGGGAACACTTTGATTATTTAGAAAAGCAAGGATTGATGATGTATGGCCAAATGACTGCTGGGAGCTGGATTTACATTGGCTCTCAAGGCATTGTGCAAGGCACTTATGAAACTTTTTATGAGGCATTTCAACAACATTATCAGGGCAACACCAAAGGACGTTATGTATTTTCGAGCGGTCTTGGCGGAATGGGTGGTGCGCAACCGCTTGCTGCAGTGCTTACAGGCGCATGCTTTTTGGGTGTAGAAGTTGATAGAAGCCGCGCAGAAATGCGGTTAAAAACAAAATATCTTGATGAAATTCACGAAGACATTGAATCAGCAATGCACTCTTTAAAACGCCATCTCTCTGAAGGCAATGCCAAAAGCCTTGCAATTATTGGCAATGCGGCAGATATTTTACCAAAGCTCTTAGAACGCAATGATTTTTTACCAAGCCTTGTTACCGATCAAACATCTGCCCATGATCCCAGATTTGGTTATGTTCCACAAGGATATTCCATAGAGCAAGTTAAAGAACAACGCCTAAAAAACCCTCAAAAAGTTGCACACGATGCGGCACGTAGCATTGCGCAACATGTTCGATATTTACTCGAACTCCAAAAAAGAGGAATTCCAACTTTTGACTATGGCAACAACATTCGTGCCATTGCAAAACAACAAGGGGTGGAAAATGCTTTTGACATTAAAGGATTTGTACCACAATATATACGCCCTTTATTTTGTAAGGGCAAAGGCCCATTTCGTTTTGCAATGTTAAGCGGCAGCGAAGTTGATCTCAAAAAAGCGGATGCTGCATTGATGCAGCTTTTTCCTGAACATAGCGATATTCAACGCTGGCTTTCTCTTGCACCAAAAAAGATTTCTACACAAGGTTTGCCTGCCAGAATTTTGTGGTTGGGGTATGGAGATAGACTGAAAGCAGGATTACTCTTAAATCAGATGGTAAATTCAGGCGAAATTACATGCCCTATTGTTATTGGAAGAGATCATTTAGATTGCGGTAGCGTTGCATCCCCCTATCGCGAAACAGAAAGCATGAAAGACGGTAGCGATGCAGTTGCCGATTGGGCAATTCTGAATGCATTTGGCAATATTGCAAGTGGCGCCTCGTGGGTTAGTTTTCATCATGGCGGAGGAGTTGGTATGGGCTACTCACTTCATGCAGGCATGGTGATTGTTGCTGACGGTAGCCACGAAGCGGCAGAACGACTAACAAAAGTTTTAACGTTTGACCCTGCAATGGGAATTTTTCGGCACGCGGATGCTGGCTACGAAAGTTCCCAAAAAATTGCTCAGGAACATATGAATCGCTGTGTGAGAGCCGATTCTCCTTATTTTTATCCTCGCTTTCGTTTACAAACAGAGGTGACACATGGCAGCAAAAATTTGGTCTACAAAAAATAATAAAAATATTCTTTTTCAGAACTCACCATGTATTGTAACCATGCAAAACTGGAAAGAAGTCGAAAATAATAATTGGACAACAAAAGATTTGTCCATTTTAAAAAATTGTGATGTGTGTATTAAAGATGGCTTCGTTCATGCGATTGGTGAAAATTTATTCAAAAAGTTAGAAGACACCAGTAGCTTTAAAGTGATTGACGCGCAAGAACTTGTATTAATGCCTGGCATTATTGATTGCCATACACATTCTATTTTTGCCGGAAGCCGTGCTGATGAAACTGTCCTTAAATCTCAAGGAATGACTTACGAAGAAATTGCTGCAAAAAGTGGAGGCATTGCAGCAACAATGAAAGCCACGCGCGCTGTCAACAAAGAAAAATTAACCCAAAACTACATTCAAAATGCTCAGGATTCTTTAGCCAAAGGCGTTGTCCTTCTTGAAGCAAAAACAGGATACGGCTTAAAGCCGAGTGAAGAACTAAAAATGCTCGAGGCATTGTACAATGCCTACAATCAAGACCATTCTGTTTTATTGCCTGCCTTAGCACCAACTTACCTTGGTCCCCATGCAGCGAGCCCCGAATACCGTGGGCTTGATAACTACATTCAAGCTTTAGTTGAAGACCTCCCAAACGTTGCCGCAATCGGCGAGGCCGCGTGTAAAAATAATATTGCCCTTCCATTGGCGGCAGATATTTTTTTAGAGCGAAATTATTTTACAAAAGAGCAATCTGAAAGATGGTTAGGTGCTGCACTTCAACATGGCCTTGATGTCCATATTCACGCTGATGAATTTTCTCGCAGTGGCGGCGCTGAGCTTGCTGCAGAACTTGCACGTAGGGTCGAACAAACTGCCACAAAACGCAGACAAAAAGGTCGCGTTCTCACTGTGAATCATTGTCAATATTCTACAGAATCTGACCTCGCAAGACTCAGTTCATTAGGCGTTACAGCCGTTGCACTTCCTGCAACAAGTTTCTTTAGTCGCTTGCCTTATGTCGATGCTAAAAAATGGCGTTCCTCAGGAGTGCGCGTTGCTATCGCAAGTGATTTTAATCCAGGTAGTGCCATTGCAAACAATATTTGGTTTTCTTGTTACCTTGCATTAACGCACTGTGCATTTTCTTTGCCCGAGGTGTATGCTGGAATCACAATCAATGCCGCTTACGCTTTAGGAGCAGAAAAAAATTATGGTTCAATTGAAATTGGTAAAAAAGCGGCGCTCATTGCATTTCAAGGACAGCGCATTGAGGATTTTTTTACATCGCCAATTGGTGATCACGTTCGACATGTTGTTTTATAGGAGATCTATTTATGACTGTTGCTAAAAAATACAAAATTTTGTATTGGACTGTAACGTTACCATTTTTAATATTAATGGGTTTTGCTGTTTATAATTATTTTACTGCAAATCCTCAAATGATTGAAGGATTAAGAGTACTAGGTTATCCTGTTTACATGTCAATTATACTTGGTACTGCTAAAACACTCGGAATTTTAGCAATTCTGTATAATAGAATCAATGTCCTAAAAGAATGGGCCTATGCTGGCTTTACAATTAACTTAATTGGAGCCGCTTTATCACATTACTTTGTTGGCGATCCAATGCAAAAAGTGATCACCCCTCTTATTGTTCTTGTTCTCTTATTTATTTCTTATTACTTATGGAAAAAAAAGAAGGTGGGGTAAATCTCCATTTAATTTGCATTTTAATTGAAAATTACTACCAAAAAATAATTTTTTCCAAATAATTTATAAAACACTTTAAACTTAAAAAAAATTATGCTAGTCCAAAAAAACAGGGTTATGGCAATCACGTAACTAAAAAATTTTTTAATATTTTTAAATTTTTATTTTAAAAGGCGTTTTCTTAATGAATTTTTTTTTAAATCATTTAAAACAAATTACAGTTTATTATTATTAACTTTATTTTTACAAAGTTGCTCTAAAAATAAAGAATTTTTAATCGATAATTTCTCTGTCAAGCAATCATTTACTTGCACACCAAAAAGCATCGAAATAAATTTAGACAAAATTCATGATTTTATTAAAGAAAATTTTAATCAAGAAACTTATCAAAAATTCACACACCGTTTGGATAAATTAATAGATGTAGTCGATATTCAACATTTAATAGATCAAAACCCAAATACTACCTTATTAAAAAGTAAAGATCATATAAATTTATTAAATCTTTTATCTGCTATTGATATCATAAAAAAAGAGGCAACAACAATAGATTTAAAATCTGAATATTTTTTAGAAAGCATTTCAAAATTAGAAAAATTTGAACTTGCATTAAAAAATAGCTATAATTTTTTATTTAAAAATATCCATAATAATCATCAAATAGCTTCTTCTCTAAAAAATTTAAAAGAAGTAGATAAAAATATTTTTATGTTTCTTAATGCAGAAGAAACTTCAAAAAACATTGCAACTAAATATATAAATATTATCAATAATATTAAGCTAAAAAATACAGAATTAACCAATGATTATCATCCAATTTTTTATGGTAGCAATGACAAAGAAAAATCAATTTTATTTATAAAATATAACAAAGATGAAATTGTTACAAATAGTACAATTAAAATAACTTTAGAAGAAAATGAGTATAATGAATTTAAATATTTTAAAGATTATTTTAATAACATGTCGACAAGAGAAATACCTAGGTTGAGTTTTTACCATAATTTACCGGAACATGAAGCAAATTTAGGCAAAGCATTTGCGATGCAAGCTCTATTTCAGTATTTTTCTAGAACTGAAACCGAACATGATAATTCTTCTTTAAGCAAAATACTTCTTGCGCATTCTTATTTAAATTTAAGCCAAGTTGGATTGGATTTGCTCTCTGAAGGATCAAAAATTTTTCATCTTGTTAAAATTTTAAATAATCACTCAGAACTATTGAGAATTAATTATTTAGGGAATGCAATTTCTAGTTTAGGAAGTTTAATAGGTATTGCATCAATTGCTCTTGATATTGCAGAGATCACACACTCTCAAAATCAATTACAAAGAAGCGTATTTGGAACACAATTATTTTTTGATAGCGCAGGAGTTGCACTTGGATTAAGTAGCATGCTTGGTGGCGCATCTGTCGCTGCATTGACCAACCCTTTGTCTATTCCATTAGCTGGTATTGGCATTGGTGTCACAGCAATTGTGCAACAATCTGCTTTAGATAATTTGCAAGCACTAGAATCTGCAAAAATATTTAATGCATACAAAAACGATCATAATTTTAATAGACTGACTAACGTAAACTCTGGAATGTCTGATAATTCTTATATATCTTTTGCAAGCGTTAATAGTCAAGAAAATTCTGAGCTCTCCGAATTGAATTCGGCCGTTATTAAAGAACTCAATCTCTCTGATACAAATTTAATTAAAATTAAATATGGAAATTCATATATTGCAAAAACCAAATACGCTGAATTGGCTTATGGTTTTTATAAAACTTTTTTTCCACCTTTTCACTCAAACCCATCTGCTATTGACTACAATAATTTTGTGCTACAAAAAAATTTAAATAAAGATGACTATCTCAATATTAGAGAACAACTCGAAATTAAAGAAAATACCGAATATATTAACACAAATAAAACTTTAAATTTTATACTCCCTATCACACCAGAAACTTATTATTCTTATACTTATAATACAACTCCCAACTTTAAAGAAAGATTTATTGATACAAAAGAAACAGAAGCAGTTACACAATTACAAAATAAGGGTGAGTTTCTTTTTGTATATCAATATGATAATGTTTTACGAGAATATGCAATTCGATCTCTTAAAAGACGCTTCGAAGATACCGAAATCAAAATTATTCTTGGTAAAGCAACAAATCATTTGATTACACCTGAAATTCCTGATTTTTTGCAAAATAAAGTCACTTACTTATTAGAAGGCCACTCTGGTGGTGAACATGTTTTATTGCTTAGAAAAGGTGTCAATTATAAAATTAGTAGCTCTGGAAAAGAAGTTTTTATTTTAGATATTTCTCAGTTAACAAAAGAATTTGATAAAATAGAAATAAATAATAATATTATTTCTATAGACAATAATAATATTTATTTTAATAAAAAAAATCAACCAGCTTCTATATTACTTAGAGATTCAAACGATAATATTGTAGAAGTAGACTTAAATAAAAATTTAATGCAGTATATTTTACATAATAATCAACATGAAGACATAAAAAGCTTAAAAAATTATTTAAATAAATTACATTCTTTTAGTAATTTAAAAAAAGAAGGCTATATTGAAATTACAAATTTTCCGGTTCAAAGTATTCGTCATCATGATGAATTTAAAGCATGGTATGATATTTCAAAAAATAAATTTATTTACCCAATATTTACAAAAAACAACGAATGCATTGAAGAAAATATTTGTATTGAAGATAATATTCAGTACTCCGATATTTATTTTATTGGAAAATACAAAAATAATTTGTATTTTTTTTATAAACATTCAAATGAAATTTGTGTTCAAAATGATTTAAATGGAAATACATGCACCACTTTATTAACAAATATCAAAAAAACTTATTTATTCAATAATATATTAACTTTTAATGATTACAATAAATTAGTTTGCTCAATCGATTTAAATTCAAATGCATTTACTTTTTGCCAATCTGACGACCCAAATTCAGATGTAGAAACAATCTCAAAAAACATAAATAATAATATTAATTTAACCAATCAAAAAACCGGGTATTTTGAGATTAAGGATTTAAATATTAACAATCACAGCAATAATTTAACTTGGTTTGATGCAGAAAAATCTCAAATTTTTTATATTGAAGACCAAGATTATAATGAAATATACAAAATTTTAGGAAAAATAAATGGCAAATATTATTTTATTGATAAAACATCAAAAAACGTATATTTACAAACTGAACAAATTGATCAAAGCGAATCTAACAAAAACGCGTATAAAGTTTTAATCGAACCTATTGCTTTTAATGTTAAAAATGCCTTTATACTAAATAACCAACTGTTTGTAGAAGATGAAAATAATTATACTTTGTTTTTTGATTCAGAATTAAATCCCAATTTAATAGCAATAGAAAATTCTGATAAAAATTTAGACTCTATCCATAAAATAATTCATAAAATAAAAAAAGTTTACAACAATCTTAAATTGTATGATGTCATTTTAATCAGAAATAATCATAAAAATTATTATTTTATTAGCGAAAGTAATAAAATTGAGGAATTGGATACAGTTTGACATCCTCACGTTCTCATCATTTTTAAAATTTTTTTTCAAACAATCCCAAAAATTCTAAATCCCATCCACCATCTCTCAACAACAACGGTGGGTTTACACTAAAATCTACCATTGTTGAAACTTTAATTGGCACATTTTCATTAGTATCAATAGCAACTTCAAAACTATTTTTTGGAGTATGCTGACAAATTCCATCAACATTTGTCCACCAAAAATCTTGCTCAATGTCTTGATTAAAATAATCTTGAGCAACCAACTCGTCTTCATCTGTGACACTTGTGACAAGTAACGGATGCTCAAGCTGCTCCATAATACTTTGAATCACCAAGTGACTTGATATTCGCACTCCAATTGTTTTTATTTTACCACTTGCCGCAGTTTTAGGAGAATTTTTCATTGCTGGTAATACAAAAGTATAAGGACCAGGCCAGGCACGAGTGACAATGCGAAAAATTTGTGTGTTGACATAGGCAATATGACTGACCTGAGAAATGTCTTTGCAAAAAAGACTAAATGGTTTATTTTTGGAATGACCAGGACGCAATTTTAAAAATTTTTCACACGTTGAGTCATAAGACGAGCTTCCAACAAAACAGTATCCAGTTTCGCTGGGAAGCAGCGCGATTCCGCCTTTAGCAATCATGTCAATGACCTCACGAATACGCCTTTTATCAGGATTCTTTTGATGTATGCTTAAAACTTGAGTCATAAGATTGCCTTCTTTCTCAGAATGAGAGAATGAGGTTGTACAATGTGAAAGTAATTTTGTCATTGCATCTTTTTTGAATGCTTGCGTTTCTTCTACAATCAGCCAAGGCAGGTTGACATATGATTCGAGATGCATTCTTATGGCACCGAAAATGTAGCATGTCATGGGAGGATATATCCGCGATGGATGCTTTTTACGCTACGATACTCGAGCACTTAAAAAATTCTATACCAGCTGATCTTTGGCAGTTTGATGAACGTCCACAGTACGAACACGAACAAACTTTAATCATGTCAAAAGACAAAATTGTTGATACCATGCGCATCTTAAGAGATTCACATGGCTTTCAATTCTTAATGGACCTCTGTGGTGTTGATTGGCCACAGAGAGAAAAACGTTTTGACGTTGTGTACCATCTTCTTAACCCTCAGTTAAAAAAACGTTTGCGCGTAAAATGTATTGTGGGCGAGCAAGAGTCTATCTCTTCAATCACAAACATTTGGAAAACTGCAAACTGGCTTGAACGTGAAGCATGGGACATGTACGGCATTAATTTTGCCGACCACCCAGACATGCGTCGTATTTTAACGCATCACGAGTTTCAAGGCCACCCTCTTCGCAAAGATTACCCTGCCGATAAAAATCAGGCCATGCGTGGCGAAGCATTAGAAAACACGTTCGATAAAGACAGAGAACGCTTAATGGCAAAATACGACAATGAAGATCTTATGTGGATTAACATTGGCCCAGCCCATCCAGCGACCCACGGAACCTTGCGTTTTATGTCTGTGATTGATGGCGCAGAGCGTCTTAAAGAAATTGATGTCGAAATTGGGTATCTGCATCGCTGCTTTGAAAAAATGTGCGAAACCCACAATTACAACCAAATCATACCATACACAGATAGACTGAACTATTGCTCTGCACCCATGAACAACAGCGCTTTCTGCGAAACAATCGAAAAACTGATTGGCGTTAAAGTTCCACCACGCGCCCAAATGATGCGGATGATTATTGATGAATTATCACGTATTATCGATCACTTTGTGTGTATTGGCGCAAACTTGGTAGATCTTGGTGCGATTACAGGGTTTTTCTATTTGTTTGATGAACGTGAACACGTTTATACTTTATTTGAAAAACTGTGTGGTGCACGGCTTACAGTGTCTATGATGCGTATTGGTGGCATGGGCTTTGACATCCCTGAAGGCTGGCTTGAGGATTGTGCAAAAGTTGTTGACAATATTGAAAAGCGCCACGAAGAAGTCGAAAGTTTGGTGACAAACAATCGCATTTTTGTGCAACGCACTAAAGGCTCAGGCATTCTCTCTAAAGAACTAGCAATTCAATACGGTTATACAGGCCCTTGCCTCAGAGCAACTGGGTTTGAATACGACATCCGTAAAGAAGAACCCTATTGGTTTTATCGTGATGTTGAATTTGATGTGCCTGTAGGAACTCATGGCGATACTTATGATCGTTACCTTGTACGCATGGAAGAGGTTCGCCAAAGTATTAAAATTATTCGTTGGTGTCTCAAAAATATGCCCGACGGGCCTATCAATATTCCAAATAAAAATATTGTTCTCCCTTCTAAAAAAGACGTTTACGGAAACATAGAAGGATTGATGAACCACTTCATGCTGATTATCAATGGTGTACAACCTCCTAAGGGTGAAATCTACCACCGCAGTGAAGCCGCAAATGGAGAACTTGGCTTTTATGTGATCTCTGATGGATCCGGAACCCCATACAGAGTCAAATGCAGAGCGCCATGTTTTTCGATATTAAGTGGATTTCCCGATATGGTACGTGGCAACTTTCTTGCCGATGCCGTTGCTGCGCTAGGGAGTATTAATATTATTGCCGGTGAACTTGATAGATAAGGGTTAATTTATGCCATTTTTCTCGCCAGAATTAACAAAAATTATTGAAGGATACCTCAAACGTTATGAAACAAAACGTTCGAGTATACTTCCCATTCTTCATGCAATCCAAGACGAAAAAGATTGGGTTTCTGATGAAGACGTTGACGCGTTAGAAAAAGAATTTGGTTTGTCTGTCATAGATGTTCGAGAAGTGCTGACATTTTACACAATGTACCGCAAATCTCCTCCTAAACCGTATCGCTTTGAAATTTGTAAAAGCATTTCGTGTTGGCTGATGGGAGCAAACGAAACCATTAACGCTGTCAAACACGAAATCGAAAAAGCAAAACGCGAAGGCCGTGAGCTTCCATTTGAAGTGCATGGCGTAGAGTGTCTTGGCCAGTGCGGCTACGCGCCCTCAACACTGATTAATAAAGATCGACATAATAACGTGACGCCCGAAAAAGCGCTTGCCCTCTTAAAAGAATACAATTCTAAAGAACTGCCCAAAGCAGCTCTCAATTGTGCAGCGCAACGTGCTGCAACAAAAGATAAAAAGTAAAAGGAGATCTTTAATGCCTGTAATCAAGAACGAATATCAAGGACGAAAACCCGATGAATTTCGGATTTTGCTGGGTCTTGAAGGTCATTCTAATCCCAGAGATCTCCAAACTTATAAAGAAAAAAGCAATGGATACAAAGCTTTAGAAAAAGTCTTAAAAGATAAAATGTCTCCAGATGATGTGATCAATGTTGTCAAGGCATCGGGATTGCGTGGCCGCGGTGGAGCAGGCTTTCCGACAGGTCTTAAATGGAGTTTTGTGCCTAAAGGCCCTGGTGAAAAATACCTCATCACCAATTTTGATGAAGGTGAGCCTGGTACATATAAAGACTGCTACATTGCAGAACTCACTCCGCATTCTCTTGTTGAAGGCAAAATTATTGCCTCTTATGCAATAGGTGCACAAAAAAGTTACATTTATATTCGTGGAGAATTTTATAACGAAATCAAATGGTGCGAAAAAGCCATTCGCGACGCCTATGACGCCGGTTATCTTGGTGAAAACATTATGGGATCGGGGTTTACCCACCATATGGATGTGTACTCAGGTGCGGGGGCTTATATTTGTGGCGAAGAAACAGGTCTTATTTCATCGCTTGAAGGAAAAAAAGGACAACCAAAATTAAAACCGCCATTTCCAGCGGTTAAAGGCTATCTTGGCAAACCAACCGTTGTCAATAACGTCGAATCGTTAGCTGTCGTGCCTTGGATTATTTATAATGGCGCCGATGCTTACAAAAAATTTGGGACAGAAAAATCGCCGGGCACAAAACTATTTAATGTCAGCGGCCCTATTGCACGCCCTGGCTGCTATGAGATCCCTTTAGGGTATCCGTTAATGCGTTTTTTAAACGAAGACTGTGGCGGACTCATAGGTGGCAAAAAATTAAAAGCCGTTATTCCTGGGGGATCCTCTGCACCTGTGCTGACAGCAAAAGAGTGCGAAAACGTGACACTTGACTACGAATCCATTGCCGCTGCTGGATCGATGCTAGGCTCTGGAGCCATTATTGTTATTCCAGAAGATGTAAAAATGCCCGATGTTCTCGAAAACTTAATGGACTTTTATTCGCACGAATCCTGCGGACAATGCACGCCATGCCGCGAGGGAACTGGCTGGCTCTACAAAATGTCAAAACATATTTTAAAAGGAAATGCGAACAAAGACGATTTGGCACGCATCAATACCGTTGCTAATAATATGCGCGGCAAAACAATCTGTGTGTTGTCTGATGCAGCGGCAGATCCGGCTCGTGCCATAATTGCTAAATTTGCACATGAATTTGAACCATATCTTAAAGGGTAATAAAAATGTCAGAAACTGTTAAGTTAACAATTGATGGCAAGGAAATCACTGTACCTAAAGGCACTTCAGTGATTGAAGCAACAGAAATGCTTGGCATCGAAGTGCCTCGTTTTTGCTGGCATCCTGGTCTTTCTGTAGCAGGTGTATGCCGTTTTTGCATGGTAAAAATAGAAGGAATGCCCAAACTACAAATTGCCTGCAATACAACGTGTACAGAAGGCATGAAAGTCATCACAGTGAGTGATGAAGTGAAAGACGCGCACAAATGGGCGCTCGAGTTTCATCTCATCAACCATCCGCTAGATTGTCCAATTTGTGATCAAGCTGGCGAATGTGAATTGCAAAATTATTACATGAAAGTTGGCAAATACTCTTCGCAAATGGACGAAGATAAGGTGTTAAAACCTAAAGCACTCGATGTTGGTGATAATTTGGTTCTCGATACCGAACGTTGTATTTTATGCTCACGTTGTGTGCGTTTTGAAGACGAAGTCACAAAAACCAGTGCCCTTGGAATTTTTAACCGCGGCGATCATTCTGTTATTGGCACCTTTCCAAACCGCAGAATTCAACACAATTACAGCTACAATATTGTAGACATTTGCCCAGTTGGCGCATTTACAGCAAAAGATTTTAGATTTAAATGCCGCGTATGGTTTTTAAGCGAAACAAAAACAATTTGCCCTGGTTGCTCCACGGGCTGTAACGTAACAGTGTTCCAACAAAAAAATCAGCGCGAATATTATCGGCTAAAACCAAGAAAAAATTTGGATGTCAACGGCCATTGGATGTGTGATTATGGGCGTACAATGTATCAACATTTAAACGCTAGCAGCAGGTTGGCAACGCCGAGCATAGAAGGCAAGCAGTTGCCTTGGGATTCTCTTAAACAAGAGCTCACTAAAAAACTGGCTGCCATGAACGGCAACGCAAATCAGGTTGCTTTAGTGTTGACCCCTCAATACACCAACGAAGAATATACGCAAATACTCCAAGCGCTAAAAAAATCTTTAGGAGCTTTGCCAAAGGTTTATGTATGGCGTGATGCAACAGAAAATGCAGAAAATTTTGATGGCATTTTATTTCGGGGCGATCTACACCCCAATAGCAACGGCCTAAACAAAATTTTAACAGAAAATAATATCACTCCAATTTCTCTTAAAGGAGATTTTTCTGCACTTGCTGCGCAAAAAGCAAGTTTAACATTGGTGTTTGGCCCAGAAATCGAAAAATCATATTCACAATTTGCAAACGAAATTACACGTTTTGCAGAACTTGCGAATGTTGTTTACTTTGGCACGACGTTAAATCCAATTACTAAAAAGTTTTCTATGATTATTCCAACAAAAGTGTTTGCAGAAAAAAGCGGAACATTTGTCAATCACAAAGGCATTGCGCAAAAATTAAAAGCAAATCCTCCTGTGTTTCCAAATTTGTTAGGAATTGAAGACTTGTTCTCAGAATTACGAGCATAAGGAAAAACATCATGGGATACATTAATGTTTCTAAAGACCCCGAAAAAAGCTTAAAAAATGGGTATCTTGCCACAACTCTTTTAGGCTTAGGGCAAACAATCTCTGTTTTTGCAAAACAACTTTTTAACATTGAAGAATCTGTCACCATACAGTGGCCCGAAGTTGAGTATAAATATTCTGAACGTTTTAAAGGCGCCCATTTTCTTACCAAGCGCCCAGATGGTCAGGTACGTTGTACGGCATGTTTTTTGTGTGCCACCAACTGTCCAGCGCAATGCATCACCATTGTTGCAGGACAATCTTCTGATAAAGGTATTGAAAAATACCCTGCGCGTTTTGAAATTGATATTTTACGTTGTGTTTTTTGTGGCTTTTGCGAAGAGGCATGCCCTGTCGATGCCATCCGTTTAGGCTCTGAATACTCTATGGCAGGAATGACAGAACAAAAATGGGTTTACACTAAAGATTATCTTTTAAATAGACCAGAAAATAAAAAACGTCTTGGTGATAAACAAATTTCTAAAAAAGAAGAAAATGTAAAAGATGCCTCTGTTGTCAGCGCTCTGCCTAATATTCACGGAAAAAATCAAAACGGCCATCACTAATTTTTACTAGCCTAACACATTATTATTATTTAATTAAATTTTTAATTTTAACTTCTTTCGTAAAAATCACTTCTTGTTAATTTTCAACAATAATGTTAATTTAAATAAATGAATTATTTTTTATAAATTTGTAAATTTTATATTTAAAATTTATTATAATCTTTCATTTTTAAAAAATAATAGCAAGTATTAGGAGGAAAAAGTGAGCTTAATGAGTAAAATAGAATTAAATTTTAACAATAAAAAATTTTATCGCAAAATTTGTTTATTAATTTCTGTACTAATTTTACTTATAAGCTGCAAAAAAAATTCTAATAATAACAATTTTCAAAATCAGTCAGAACGCGAAGAAATTATTCCAGGATTATCTATAACTTTAAATATTGCAAATACAAATTTTAATGAAAATTATAATAAACAAGAAATTTTATATCATAACTCCGAAAAAGGTTTTGTAACTGCAACAAACGAGCACAACCAATTCACTATGGGAGGTGTGCAAGGTACAGAGTCTCTTATACAAATATTCCAAGGAATTCCTATTACTTTTACGCAAGAGACAGAATTTCCAGAAACTATAGACCCTACAAAAATCAATTTTATGGCAGTCAATAGTTCGACAAATAATACATTTTGCAATTCTGTTGAGCTATTTATTAAAGACGATAAAATTAAAATTAAAAACAATATTGTAAATAGACTGCCTACATTAACCGAATGCGAATTTAGACCAACCTCAAAAACATATAAAATTCAAAACCAAGGAGTAATTCAATTAACCTTTAATTACACCGTTAAAGATTGGCAAAGTAGTTTGGGAGACGGCACCGAAGCACAAAAAACAGCAAAAGAAATTGAGATTAATGATAATTTAATAGAGCTCCGGCTAGATGGAAAAAATATCACAGATTTATCGCCAATAATTTCTTTAGTTGAGTTAACAACTTTAAGCTTAGAAAACAATAATATTTCAACATTACCAAAACAAATCAAAAATCTAAATAACTTAGAATCAATTCTTTTAGCAAATAACAAACTAGAAGAATTTCCAGATTCTATTCTACAATTTCAAGAACTCGTAGAATTAAATTTAAGTGATAACAAAATATCAGAAATTCCAAGAACAATAGAAAATTTATCTAAACTCGATAAAATAAAAATAGATCATAATAACATTACAAATGTTCCAGAAGAAATAGGATACTTAACAACATTATCAGAATTATCATTAGAAAATAATAAAATAACAGAAATTCCAACATCAATTGAAAATTTATTAAACCTTAAAATTCTCAATTTACAAGGCAATAAAATTTCAACCATACCAACAGAAATCGAAAATTTAATAGAACTAAACAAGCTGTTACTTAGAAATAATCAAATTTCAGCGATACCAAATGAAATTAAAAATCTTACTAACCTAAACGTATTTACCATAGAAAAAAATTCACTTTCCGAACTGCCAATTGTGATTTTTGAACTACCAAATTTAACAGAAATAAATTTTAGTCAAAATAAAATTACATCTATTCCTTCAGAAATTGTAAATCTAAAACAGTTAAAAACATTAAGAATAAATAATAATAATTTAACAGAATTACCAAGTAATGTTTGCCAATTAGAAAATTTAACAGTTTTAGATTTAAGGTATAATTCAATTAGTACAATCTGCGATAATATTGCAAATCTTAAAAATTTAAAACAAATATTTTTATCTAATAACAAAATCACAACTCTTCCAAATTCTATTAAAACATTATCAAAAATTAATACATTTTATATTCAAAACAATAATATAGAAACCATAGAAAAAGATGTGTTTAATTGGATTGTAAACATTGGTACTTATGATTTATCACCCAATCCTGGATACCCATTATTTGGCAATGCAGATAGTCCAGTTTATACTAAGCCATTAAAAATTAGAATGAAATCTAAAAAAGTAAATTAAAAAAAATGGTAAGCTAGTTATACTTTTTTTAGCTAAAAATTTAATAAATCACCCATTAATACCATAACCAATTAAAAAATTTATAATTTTATGTTGACTTATAAAATTTAATAATTTAATAAAATTTTTATTTTAAAAGGATTATTAAATTGATAATAATAAATGCAGAAAAAATTTCTAAATATGTAAATATCAAAAAAGATGTACATCAAAACACTTTAATTAAAAGAATAAAACAATATATTAAACCAGAAAAAGAAAAAAAATATATATTAAATAACTGTAGTTTTAAAATTAACCAAGGAGAAAGAATAGCAATTTTAGGGTTAAATGGAGCTGGCAAATCGACCCTCATGAAAATTTTATCTGGATCCATGATGCCCTCACATGGCAATATTGATGTTCTTGGCTTTAAACCCTTTCACAGAAAACAAGAATTTTTAAAACAAATTGGCGTAGTTTTTGGACATAAAAGCTCTTTAATTTGGGATCTCCCTTTAATACATAGCTTCATTTTGCATAAATCAATTTACGAAATTGAAGAACATAAATTTAAAAAAAATTTAGATTATTTTTTAAACCTTCTTGATATGCAACAATGTTTAAACAAAAAAGTGCGATATTTAAGCCTTGGCGAACGAGTAAAAGCAGATTTAATTATGAATTTACTGCATTCTCCAAAAATTTTACTTCTTGATGAACCAACAATAGGTCTTGATATGGAAGCAAAATTTCAAATAAGAGATTTTATTGCCAACAATCAAAATTTTAATAAAACAACATTTGTCATAACCACGCATGATCCTAGTGACATAGAGCAATGTTGCGAAAAAATTTTAATTCTAAAAGAAGGCGAATTTGTATTCACTAGTAAAGTTAATGAAATTAAAAATAAATTTAATAATAAAATTAGAATAATGATAAATAAAAAAGAAAACAATATTGATTTAAATTTGCTGCAAAGTTATTTAACTTCATTTTTAGATATTGAATTTCATGAATATACTAATTATTTTTTACTTATTTTAGATAAATTATCTGAACTACAAATTGTGCAATTTTTAATCCAAAAAAACATCAGAGGATTTGAACTCAAAAACATGTCATTTGAAGAAATATTAGCGCATCAATTTAGAATTCTAAATTTCGAAGATAAAGATTACAATGAAGATGAATAAAATAAAAAACAAACTTAATATTATTAAAACATTCTTAAAAACATACACATACGAATCAGTATCAGATTTTTGCCTTATATTTTCTGATATTATTGTTGGAATTTCTATTCCAGTTTTTATACAAATAATTTTATGGAATTATGTATATTCAGAAACCAGCGAAATTAATGGGTACTCCAATACAAAAATTATTTTATATGCAATCATAACCATAATTTTTTCGAGATTTAATAATGGTCACAATATAATAGTCGATACCTCAGAATATATTAAAAAAGGAATTATTGATCTTTATAATGTGAAACCCGTATCTTATAAAACATTTCAATTACTAAAATTTTACGGGCAAAATACGATATATTTTCCTTTAATAACTATTTTTACTATTACATCATTATTTTTATTTGGAGATTTAAATTTTATAATTGCAATTATTGTATTTATTATTTGGTCACAATACATTTCTTTTCAACTTTCTTATATACTTGGGATTTTTAGCTATTGGTTAATTAATGATAAATTTTTATCATTTTTATATTTTGTTTCACTAAGTATTTTTGGCGGAATGTTAATACCAATTGAATTTTGGCCAGAAAACATTCAGATTTTCTTAAAATACAACCCATTTAGACTATTGGTTTCAGGAATTCCTGATTTTATTTTAAATCCAAAAATGAGTATATTTATAAATCTTCTCTGTTTATTTATATTTTATACTTTTATTCTAAATTTCATAATAAAAATATTATCAAAACACACCATAAAATATTGCGAATCCAATGGAGGATAAGTTGAACTTAAGCAAAATATTTAATATTTTAGCAACAAATTTTAAAATAGAAATGAGTTTTAAATTTGATTTTTTTAGCGATCTCATTCTTGCAGTAATTTATAACATTTTTCTTTTATTAGTATTTAAAATAATTTTTTCGCATATAAAATATCTCCCAGATTGGACGTACGAAGATGTATTTATTGCTTTTTTAATATATAATTCTACTATATATTTTCTAGAATCTATCATTGAATCAATCTCTGAAGCATTTAACACTATTTATGATGGAAAATTTGATCCATTTTTATGCAAACCATTAAGTATTCACTTTTTAATAATTTTTTATTTTTTTAAACCCACAAGAATTTTATTATCTTTATTTATTATTTTATTTACATATTTTTATATTTTTAATTTAGGATATTTTGAAAATATTATAGATTTTTTTTATTTTTCTTTTTCGTTAGTTTTAATTTTAATGATTAATATATTCTTTATTTTCATTTTAAACTCATTGACCTTAGTTTCAGAAAGAGCGTTGCATTTAGAGGTTGTGCATCATTTTATCATGGAACTTTGCTTTATACCACCCAAAATTTATGGTGAAAAATTACTAAATTTAATTTTAATATTTATCCCTGTTATACTCACATCTTCACTACCAGTTTTAATTCTAGTTTATAACAAGTACAGCTTATTATATTTGTTAATACTTACATTTTTATTGTTTTTATTTATAGCAGTTTTTATTTTTAAAAATCTATCTAAATTTATTAAAAATTTTGGTGGTTAAATTGATATTTTTCTGGTAAAAAATGTTCCCTGATTGTAGTTGGTGATGTTCCTTATAAATGAATGAATCGTAATAAAAAGCGAAACTCGCTCACTTTAGTTTCTGCGCAGGACTCTGCTCTGCCTTCAAGTTGGGTTCTGGGAAAGCAATAACATACGGATTAGCTTTAAATTTCATTCAGATAAAATACGACCAATTTGAGCGCCATTCGCAGCATCTCTTAAAATGCCATTGTCAATTTTTAAAGTTAGAGCACAGGGCGAATCTTCAGCAAAAATATACAAATAAGGAAGATCTACAATAATTTCATCATTGCTAAATGTTCTAAGGTGATTATTTGTTAAGATCTCGTGGGTTACTTCAATTTGCATGGTTTACTCCCGTAAAAGCGTCTAAGCTTTTAATACCCTTTTACACTAATTTTAAGCCCAGATCTATGAACATTTATTATGCTGTTAATAGTATTGACATCTTTTTGTGGTGCAATAATTCCTTTTAAATATCGATCATCTAAAGCAATCCTGCGCCTTATAAGGATTTCGGATGTTAATGGCTTTTGCTCAAGTGCATTTAAGAGAATAGTTAAATCTGAAAATTTTTGCTGTGATTTCATAGCACTCCACTGCATACCTGTGTTTAATGGAAAGACAAAGAATTCTTTGTCATAAAGAATATCAAGCTTAAATTCAAAAGCTGTTTCACCGTAGTGAGAAGGCCTTCCTAAAGCTGGCCAGTTTGCAACCCCTAAAAAAACATAGTCAATAAAACCATTTTTTGCATCATTATGTATAGTTGATCTACTTAAATTTACTTTATCTGGTCTCATTCCCCATAAGGAACCTTTCGAATAAAGGTGCCCATCTTCAATGATTTCAAGTGAATTTGTTGTTGTTGTCCAATGGTAAATGCTTTTATCTTTGTGGTTATTAATAATCCATTTTAGTTGATCTTACATATATAGTGTTGGAGTCACTGTTCTTTCCTTTGTTATTATTCTCCGAACTCATTTAATGAGCTGGCTTCTAACTGCTCTGCAAGCTGTTCTTTATAGGCTTGCAGAGGCGTTATATTTAAATTGCTACGTCCAAGCAAACTTGAAACGCAGGTTGCCCCTCAAAAACATTATGTCAAAAGAACTTTGTATTATTGGAGCAGATTGTAATAGTGGCACTATGACAAGGCTTGAAAAATGGTTACTCTTCTTTCAAGCTAAAAACAAAAAAGTGTTCGAGGAACTCGCCATGCAAGATAGATTATTTGAACAAGCAAAAGAAACTTTGTACTTTTTGAGTCATCACCCCGAAGAAAGAGCCGCATACACTCAACGTTTAAAATATCTGTTAGATACCGCTTCTCGAATTGATGATGCTAAAGCTAAGGGCGAAGCGAGGGGTATTCAAATTGGCGAGGCTAGGGGTGAACATAGAAAAGCTATTGAAACAGCAAAAAAATTAAAAGCTAGAGATTTTTCAATGATAGATATTATTGATATGACAGGACTCTCTCCTGAAGAAGTGGAAAATCTTTAACTCTTTCCCTACAACTTTAAACATTTTTCACTTTGTTCTTTATGAGGTTTTGTAGTCTCAATTTCTTTGGCAAGCAAATTTTGAATTGTGATTGCTGTAAAGCAATGCGCTTTTGCCGAGGGGTGCACCAAATCCCAAAACAAATAATCTTGCGGATTTTTGCATGCTACATTAGGACTCGGTAAATGAGCAGGCACTCCTGGGTAACAAGAATTGGTGGTATTTTTAAAGCCATATTTTTTAGCATTTTGCGTAAATTCTTTTAACATTTTATGAGCATCAAAATAAATAATTTTAAAATCATCGTCTGATTTATGATCCGCAAGTGACAACACTCTTTTATTGATAAAATAGTTTTCAAGATTGGTTAAGGAACTTAAAAACCATTGCATATCAAGATTGGTTAAAGAACTTAAAAACCATTGCATATTTTTATAGCTATCAACATCTGAAGTTAACGCAATGTTACCTAAGTCTGGCAAATTGGCCACCATCACATACCGAGCACCCTTTTCTTTTAATTTTTTGACAGAGTTTTTTAAATCTCCCGAAAGACGCCATAATTTTTTAGTTGTGTACCAAGGTTCTTTATAGTTCATGGTAAAAATATTATTGGCTCCAGCCCAAACCACAAATAACGTTTTGTCTAAGTCTTTATTTTTTTCAAAAATATTATTTAAATATTCATCAAGTTGCGCAACCATACTTGTTGCCATGGGATATTTTGCATTAAAACCAAACGTTAACGCTCCTAAGTGAGCATAGTTTTCGAGCTTAGCATCAAGTGCCGCAGACAAAAACTCAGCCCACACCATGCCATTGGTCGCTCTTCCAAGATAATAAGGGGGTAGCGGCATTGGATTTTGTGAGTCTTTTGATGCTTTAAAATAATTGCCGTTATCAGAAAGACTATCTCCAAATATCACAATTTTTTTAATTTTATTTTTTTCAGAATCTGCATAAGAAAAAAAAGAAAAATTTAGTGCAAGTAACAAAAAAAATAGCTTCATTGATAAATCCTTTTTTTAAACTTATACCTCTAAAAAACGCGTTTATAAAAAAGCTACCAAACAAAACCATTTTCTGGAATTTTATGATTCTTGCCGCAAATTCTTTCTGAGAACTTTTCCGATTGGAGTTTTTGGTAGCTCTGTTTTAAATTCTATAACTTTTGGAACCTTATATTGAGTGATAAATTTTTGACAATGCTCAATCACTTCTGATTCTGTAAGGGCAGGGTCTTTTTTGACAATAACAGCTTTAACGGCCTCGCCTGTTTTTGAGTTTGGCACACCAACCACAGCAACTTCGGCAACTCCAGCAATTTTTGCTATACAATCTTCGACTTCGTTAGGATACACATTAAAGCCACTAACAAGTATTAGATCCTTTTTACGATCGACAATTTTAATATAGCCATCCCGATCCATCACGCCAACATCGCCAGTAAGCAACCAATTTCCTTTAAAACATTTTGTTGTTTCTTCTGGTCGTTGCCAATAGCCTTTCATCACTTGCGGGCCTCGCACAGCAATTTCACCTTGTTCACCTAAAGGAACAACCTCACCATTATCATCGAGCAATACCACATCGGTACTTGGCACAGGCAGTCCTACGGTATCAATTTTAACAACACCATTAATAGGATTAAACGATACAACAGGAGACGCCTCAGTTAATCCAAAACCTTCAACAACCGAAGTTTTTGTAATTTTTTCCCATCTTTCAGCAACAGCGTGATGCAAAGAGGCTCCGCCTGCAATGGAACATTTTAAATATTGAGGAGGATTTTCATAAAACCATTTCTCATTGAGTAAACCATTAAATAATGTATTGACACCCGAAGTCCAAGATATTTTTTTACGAGCAATTGCTTTTTGTAAATTGGTAAGTGGTCTGGGGTTTGGAATTAGCACACTTTCTGCGCCGCAGTAATAAAAACTCAATAAATTTACTGTAAAAGCAAAAATATGATACAACGGCAATACAGATAAAATCACTTCGTCGCCAAAAACAATTTTTGATTTGCCCATCTCTAAAATTTGATACACGTTTGCCATTAAATTTCGATGTGTTAACATTGCACCTTTGCTAACTCCAGTGGTGCCTCCTGTGTATTGTAATGCGCACAAATCATCTAACGTAACAGATTGCCAATAATTTTTTACCGCAATATTTTTTGCATTTAGTATTTTTAAACCTTGATCTATAGCATTTGGTAACGGCTCAAAATAAACTTCGCACTTTGGTACTTGTTTTTTAACATACTTTAACACAAGCTTAACAAGATTTTTCTTAAAAAAAGGTAAAAAATCAGCAATGCTTACAAGTATAACTTTTTTAATATCTGTATTTGGAATAACATCTTTAAGTTTATCGGCAAATAAATCCATAATAATTAAAACTTTTGCACCACTATCTTTAAATTGGTGTTCCATTTCAAATGTTGTGTACAATGGATTTGTATTAACAACAACCGCTCCAGCTTTAAAACAACCAAACACTGCTAAAGGATAAGACAGGCAATTGGGCATTTGAATTGCAATTCGATCACCTTTTTGAATATCAAGTACTTCTCTTAAATAAACAGCGAACGCATCACTTAATAAATTTATTTCAGAATAAGAAAAAGCCCCTTCAATTCCATTAGGTAAAACAAGACTGCATGCAGTTTTGCTGTTCCACTTTACAGAAGTTTTAGTAATCATATCAGCTAAATTTGAGAACTCAAATGCTGGTATCTCTAGGTTAGTACCCTCACCATAATGAGATTGCCATGGACGCTCTTTACATTCTATATTCCAACCAGTCATCTTAGCTCTCCTCTGCGCAATACTAGATGAGTTGTATAAAAACACGGAAGTGCGTTAATTTCAACGTTAAAAAACTTTAATTTAAAAAAAACATAAAAAAAATCAATTTTGTTAATTTACTTTACAAAAAAAAGTATCCATTAAAATTAAAAAATTTAATAAAAGCATAATGCAAAAAATTTACCTATTATTGGTAATTTATTCCTAGTGCAAATTTACTGCAACATTTTATTTCCTAATTTTAAATAATTTTTGACTAAAAACAAATATTTTTCCTGTTAAGTTTTTAAAAAAAAAGTTATTGTTAACCATTATAATAATAAGGAGTCACACTATGAGTATCAATAATGTAAAAAACTCACCATCTATTATTAACCCCAATGCAAATCAAACTTCAGAAGCAACAAAGCCCGATCGCATTAATACAAAAAAAGGAGCAAATGCTTACGCCAAAGCAAATCAGCCTCCTAGTTTAAAAGATGCTGCAAATGTCCAAATTTCACAACGTGCTAAAGAATTAAGCATGGCTAAAAAGATAGCAGAAGAAACTCCAGACATTCGCGAAGAAAAAGTTGCTCAATTTAAAGACAAACTTAACAAAGGTGAATACAAGGTGGATGCCGAAAAAGTAGCCGATGCAATTTTGCGCGAAACATTTAAAGACGAAGTTGCTAAAGAACCCGAAACAGTTTTAAGTTAATAACTTTTTTAATAAAGTGATAATAAAATTATGGATGAGTTAACAAACCTAATCATTCAATTTAACGAAATTTTAAAAAAACAAATTGCTGTGTATTTAGATTTTTTACCTATTCTAAATGAAGAAGAACAAGCAATTGAAGAATATAATATTACGTCTTTAGAAAAAGTGGTCATCTTAAAAGACCAACATTCAAGAATTGCACAAAATATCGAAGAAAAAAGAATTTCAATTCTTAAAAAAATTTGTTATATGATTGCATTCGATGCAAGAGGTCAAAAGCTTTCCTTAAAATTATTTCGTATTGCTTTTTCAACATATCTTAAAAATATACAGCCATTGATAAATTTAGAAACATACACAAAACTTCAAGAGCAAGAAAATAATTTCAAAGAAATTGCCAACGAATTTGAAAATACTTTTATAACAATTTATCCAAGAATATTTAGAAACGAAATTATTCTTAAAAAATTATTAAAAAGCGTAACAATGTCAATAAATTTATTTCAATCAGAAGCAGATGTTGGCATGAATTATGATTCTTTTGGTAAAGCACAATCTCTTACAAATAAAACACAAACCATCTCGTCAATGCGAATAAAGGCGTAACATGGTTGCAACCTTACAACATATTTTAAATTTAGGCAGCGAATCACTCCAAAATTCGAGAGTTGGAGTTGATGTCACGGGTCATAATATTACCAACGCACAAACTCCAGGTTACAGCCGCCAAATTGTGAATTTAGAAACAAAGTACCCTATAGAATATGGTTTGCAAATTTTTGGTGATGGAGCGCGCATTCAAAGTATTCGCAGAGCGCATGATAAATTTGTTGAGGGACAATTACGCAGAGAAGTTCAAGAACAAAGTCGCACAGAAACCCTCGCCGAAGGATTAAAAAAACTAGAAAGCTTTTTTAATCCAGATTTAACTTCAACAATTCGCGACAGATTTACATCATTTAATAATTCTATGAGAGAGTTGGCTAATTTTCCAGAAGAACCTTCTGTTAGAATTAACACCATAGAAAGCGCAAAAAGCCTTGCGCAAGCATTTAACTCTACGCATTCAAGAGTTGTACAAGTACAAACCGATGCCAACGAAGAATTGCGACAAATCATTGCAGCAGTAAATCAAAAAATTGCCGAAGTTGCAAAACTCAATCGAGAAATTCGCGAAATGGGAGCAGCAAATTTATCTGATGTGAATGACCTCGAAGACAGACGCGATAAAATTATAAAAGAAATCGGCAGCATTGTTGATATTAACGTATACAAAGACAATAACGAACAAATTACCATACGAGGGCCAGCAGAATGTTTACTTGTAGAAGGAAATCTTGCCTCTCGTTTTAAAATTGAAGACATTTATACTCCAAAACATATGCCAGATATTGTTGTGTCAGAATTTGACAAAGAGCGTTACTTTGACATGACGCGTAGTATTAAAACAGGAAAAATGGGAGCGCTGTTACAAATTCGCGATAAATATGCTCAAGGAGTTCGAGACGAAGTGAATGCTTTGGCAAAAGGATTTGGCGATTCTTTTAATACTATTCACGAAAAAGGTTATGGAATTTTTGATATGCGAGAATCAAGTGGCCGAAAGTTTTTTGATGGACTTGATGGCCCAGGAGAGCCTGCTCAAGATATAGAGGTGGAACTCGGAATTGTTTACAATCCAAATGCAATTAGTGCTTCGATGTCTAGCATGACACCTGGTGATAACGTAGTTGCAAATCAGCTTATAAAACTTTTTTATGAACCAATTTTTGATGATGAAACAACAACCATCACTAGTTTTTATGATAAAATGATCAGTAAACTTGGTATTGCAACACTCAAAACCAAAGAAGAAGCCACTGCTTCACAAATTATTTATGATAGACTAAAAGCCCAAAGAGAAACTGTTGCCGGAGTTTCATTAGATGATGAAGCAGCAAATCTACTAAAGTACCAACATTTATTTACAGCAAGTTCGCGAGTGATTACAACTGCAGACGAAATGTATAAAACAGTTTTAGATTTAAAAAGATAGTTTAAAAGCTTAAGTAATAAGGAGGTGATATGGCCATTCAACCTCGTATATCAGAACAATATCGATACGGAACAACCCTCGATCGCATTGGCAATGTAAAAGCAATGGCTGATGACGTTAACGAAACAGCTATTTCTGGTAGAAAATTAAAAAGAATTAGTGATGATCCCGTTGCAACAATTAGAGTACTAAGAAATAGAACACGCATTACAAATCTCGATCAATTTAGAAAAACTTTAGATTTTGGTAGAGGATATTTAGCTAAAACAGAAGACGCGCTTTCTTCTATTTATGAATCGTTAATTCGAGCAAAAGAACTCTCTATTCAACAATCAACAAGCATTTATGATGAACCCTCACAAAAAGCTGTGGCAGAAGAAATTCGCCAAATTTTAAATCATGTGATTATTTTAGGTAACACCACCTATGATGACAAATATGTATTTGGTGGCTTTCAAACCACACAACCTCCTGTTTCGCCAGATGGTCATTACCTAGGCGATGATGGTTTTATTTTTGTACAAGTTGATGAAGATAGTTTTAGAGCAATTAATATTAGTGGTCGAGAAGTGTTTGATGTGCCTGCAAGCCACGAAGGTAAAAGACCTCCGCTTGTTAAAATTTTAGAAAATATGTATGATTCTTTGTACATTTGGGACAAAGAAAAGTTGCATCAATCTATGGTCGATTTAGACTCTGCAATGAATTCTGTTGTTTCTATAACCGCTTCTTTGGGGGCAAGACGTGTTGCGTTAGAAGATGTATCTGAACGTCTTGATCGCGGCGAATCACAACTTCACAGTGATAACAATAATCTAGAAGCTGCAGATATGGTAAAATCGGCGCTCGATCTCAGAAGAGCAGAGCACGCATTAGGTTTTACTCTACAAGCAAGCTCAAAGATGTTAACCCCATCGTTACTTGAGTTTTTAAAATAAAGTTTTTTTAAAAAATTTTATTTTAAAAACTGATTTAGGAGAAAAAATGAAAATATCCATTATTTCTGGAAGCCACCGAAAAAATTCGGAATCAGAAAAAGTTGCTCGTTACATTATTAAAGAAATTCATTCTAAGCTTGCTTTTTTAACACATTTTGTTTCACTTGCAGAAAATCCTATTCCATTATTTGATGAAGATTTTTTTAATCCAAACAGCGCAAAATGGAATAAAGCTTGGGCGCCAATTGCACAGGAACTACAGTCATCTGATGGAATTATAATTGTCTCTCCAGAATGGCATGGCATGGTACCTTCGGGATTAAAAAACTTTTTGTTACTTAGCAGCGCAAAAGAAATTGGTCACAAGCCAGGATTGATTGTTACGGTTAGCGCCGGAACCGGGGGCGCTTATCCTGTGTTAGAATTGCGATCAAGCGGATACAAAAACTCCCGAATTTGTTACATTCCAGAACATGTTATTATAAGAGATTGCACACATGTGCTTAATAAAGACACACCAGAAAGCACAAGCGACACCGACATGAGAAAACGGATCGAATACGCATTAAACATTTTTGCACAGTACATGAAAGCATTAAAACTTGTCCGCGATAGCGGCACCATTGACCATGCTACTTTTCCACATGGAATGTAATTCCTTTAAATGTATTAATTTGATAATCAATTTATTTTAAAATTATAAGCTTTAAATTTAATAATTATTCCTTCATATTTTTATCCATATAATTTTTTATTTTATTTAATAAGCAATTAAAAGATTTTTTGTTTTCTACACTCAAAAAACTATCGTTTTTATCCTCTACTTGACAAAAACAAAATTATTAAGTTAGCTTTTTGCGTTACTTAATTCTTGCTAATTTTAATTTGAGTAATGATTATGACAGAAAATTTTTTAAGTACAGAATATATTGAATTTTTAGAAAACCTTAAAGACAACGTAAAAAGTTCAAGGTTAAAGGCCGTAAGAGCCGTTAACAGTGAGCTTATCCTTTTATATCATAAAATTGGTACAGAAATTTTAAAAAAGCAAAATAGCCTTGGTTGGGGTTCTAAAGTCATCGATCGATTAAGCAAAGATCTGATAGCTACCTTCCCAGATATGAAGGGTTTTAGCCCAAGAAATTTAAAATATATGCGCCTATTTTCCGATAATTATCAAGATGTTATATTTGTGCAGCAACTTGCTGCACAATTGCCTTGGTTCCATATTGTCACAATCTTAGAAAGATTAAAAACACCAGAAGAACGAGCCTTTTATATAAAAAATTCGTTAGAACACAGCTGGTCTCGTAGTGTTTTAACAAATCAAATTGACACGAATCTTTTTTCTAGACAAGGAAAAGCCATTTCTAATTTTAAGGATAAACTACCATCTCATCAATATGAACTCACGCAACAAACATTAAAAGATCCATATGTTTTTGATTTTTTAAGCATTGGAAATGAAGCATATGAAAGAGAATTAGAAACTTCTCTTATTCGCCATATGGAAAAATTTTTAATTGAATTAGGTTCTGGATTTGCTTTTGTGGGAAGGCAATATCATGTAGAAATTGGTGGAGATGATTTTTATATTGATCTCTTAATGTATCATTTAAAGCTTAGGTCATTTATTGTAATTGAATTAAAAACAGATAAATTTAAACCAGAATATGCGGGTAAAATAAATTTTTATTTGTCAGCTATAGATGAATTATTAAAGCACCCAAGCGATAACCCATCAATTGGACTCATTTTGTGCAAAACTAAAAATCAAGTACAAGCAGAATATGCTTTGCGAGATCTGAGTAAACCAATTGGTCTTGCAGAATATAGACTTAATGAAGCTCTTCCAGAAGATATTAAAACAAATCTTCCAACAATTGAAGAATTAGAGCATGAGCTAAAGCAAGAGTGAACCACTCGCCCCTATAAGCGCGAGTGGTTCACATAGATCAATATTATGCGATTAGTTTTTCAATTCGTTCAAAATAACCATCATCATCTCCTTTACTCAAATTAGAAAGAGCGGTGACAACAGGGCTTCCACACGCTTCCAAAATAAAATACACAGCAAGACTGTGTTGAATTTGAGTAGAAATTTTATTTTCACCACTCAACTGTAAAGACACAGCGGCCTCGCTAACTCCCAAAGCACGCGATAACTTACTTTGTTTAATGTCAAACAAACGCATTAAAAAACGTAATTCCACAGCCCCCATTTCAAATTCATTAGAAAGAACTTTTTTTAAATATTTCTTTGACTGTTCTTTCATTAATCGATCTTCTTCATAAGGCTTGAAAACGATTGAGTTATCTTCTTTTAACGCATTTAGACTTACAAGGACACGAACCTGTGAAGCTCCTAACACGGTTTTAAATTCATAAGGAATTTCAACCCAAAGAGGTTCTTGGTCTTTTGTTAAGTTTTCTAGAATATTGTAGCTCATATAAGCTCTCCTATATCTTAATTTAATTAAGTTATAAGTTGATATTATCATCGGTTTATATTATAATATATTAATTGAGTTAAGTAAAGTGGATTTTGCCATTTTTTTGGGAGTTCTGACATGATTTACAATAATATTTTGGAAAAAAGGTGATTTTCCTACCGTTGGATGAGGCCGACGCTAAACACTGGTTAAAGCTGTTTATGCAAGAATATCAAAAAGGAGAGTTTGATTATTCTAAATGGATACAAATCAAAAGACATGCGTATGCTGATTATCCTTGCCGCGAATTAACAGAAAGAATCATATTAAAATCAATGAATCATATCATAAATATCGTAACTAATTACACACAGGAACCTAATAGTTATATTATATATTCACAAGACAAGGATGCTATCCCTCCAACGCAACAAGAAGATCTTGAAATCATTATAAATTTTAACAAGGCAGGTAAAGGTACTATTGTAAGTGCTTGGAGAGAAAATTCTCCTAAAAATTGCTGTTGTACAAAGTTAAATCTAAGGAGAAATAGATTACCTTGCAAATATCTCTTGAATTCAAGAAGACTGTGAGTAGGTAAAAACACAGCGTTGTCGGTGTGTTTCTACCTACTCAAGATGAAGATTCAATGAGCATCCAAATTTTTAATATCTATTTGTGGCAACAAATTTTTAATATCTATTTGCGGCAACCAAAACTTAACTTCTTGTTTTTTTGTAATAATTTTATTATTGCTGGGTATATCATAAACATAAACCTCAATGTAAAAAGATTTAGCGAGTGCAGAAGCATTGTCTTTAATTTGGTTTAATTCCTCATCAGAAAGCTTTAATAAATAATTATTATTTTTACTTTCTAAAACGTTATCTCCTATTTTATATTCTACACGATATCTCCTCATCCCGTCATTAGTACTCAAGTCTAAATTTTCATTACTGTTAAGCGTTATATTAACATTCAAATTACATTCATCATTTAGCTTAAAACTAGAAAAAGAAAATTTTGATATATTTTTACAACTTAATTGAACAGATTTTATATCTGAAATAATGTGTAATTTAAATTGTGCTGTAATATTAGGAAATTTCACCATGCGTAATGTAAAAAAGGAAGGGTCTAAAGAGGATCTTTGAAGTTTAAGCGGCGCAATAAAATTAAATAACACAGAGTCATCTTCGCTATTAACAATGGAGTTTAGTTTAATAATTTCTTTACTATCATGATCCAATATTTCATAACCGTTTATATCTGTTGCAAAATGCGTTGTTTGTTCAGTGGAACTTAAAGTTTTCGTTAAATTAATTTTAAAGTTTTCTGTTTTTTGCCCAGATTTTACAGAAATTAAATGATTGCCAGATGATCCTAAATCTAATAAAAATATTGGTTTAGATTCAAATAATTTGTATTCAGGTGGTTTTGCCGCTTTAAATGAAGCAATACTTGTTTTGCCCTCGTAATTTATGCTTAAGTCAACAGGATCATCTTTTGTAGGATAAATTTTTTCTGTTCTGCTGATAATTTTATATGCACAAATTTTTTCTTCTTCTGGTAACACACTAAAATTACTTTGTAGTGGCTGCAGTTTGGTTTCAAGCAATTCGGGATTGGTAATAAAATGTTCTTTTTCAGCTAAATCCTTTGCAATAACACGATAAGGAATACATGTGCCAATTGGAATAGAATTTACATTGTTATGATCAATAAAAATAGAATTAATTTTAGGAGAGTTAGAATGAGTGCCTTTTTCTACAAGTTGCACTGTAAAATCGTACTTTACATTAGGAGCAGCATCCTTAACACTTAAGCTCAACGGGTATGTGCCAAAAGAAAGACCGCCAGGCATAGTAAAAGAAAACAATTCCTTATGAGTTCCTCGCACGATATTTAAAGGTATAGGTTTTCCACCATTGGGCGTTACAACAAGCGAAAGAACACTGTTTGGACTCTGACCAGAAGAAGTTAAACTTTGATAACTTTCATTAATTTTGCGACGCACCATAATATGAAATGGCTTTATTTGCTCTCCTTTTGGCACAAATATGTTTTTTTGCTCCGTTGAAAGTTTAATATCAATAATTGATGGAAGCTTTGCGCCAACCTTTAGCTCATCAAAAGTTTTGATTGCCCCTAGTTCAAGAACAAGCTGTGCCGTTGCATCAAGAGGAGCTGCTGTTTCAATTGATCTTAAAATATTGAACGCACAAACTCTTTGCAAATTTTTGTCGAGCGTAAAATAATTATTGTCATCCTTCAGTTTTAAATTCTCTTTAACATATGAAAAATCAGTAGTGATTATTTTATAATTGCTACAGGTACCAGAAGGTATAGATTTATACTCAAATTCAATTTTAGTGTCTTTAATAAGATTTTCTTGTTGCAAAACAGAATCCGCTCTAGATTTATGCAAAACTTTGCCATTTTTATGATTACAACTCAAATGTATGAGTAGTAATAAAATAAAAACACATGCATTGAGAAAGCCTATATATAGGGGCATAGTAACTCCTTTGTTAAAAATTATTCTTTATAAGTGTAAGTGTTTTTTAATTACACTTATAACAATTTAAAATATATTTAAAAATTATTTTTTTTAAATTTTTTAAATAAAATAATTAAATTTTTATTAAATAACTATTAAATTAAAGTTATTAAACAATAATAATATTGTTACTTTTTCAAAATAAATCATCTTATTGAATAAAAGTTAATTTTTACAAATATTTAAAAAAACATACACAAAAACAATTAATTAATAGAAAATTAAATATTAAATTTATATTTAAAAATTAGATTGTATTTTTGCAGTAAAACCCCCAGTTACGTATTCTAGGGGCTCAAGTTTGTTTACTTATTTAGGATGGACGAGAGACAATCATGAGTTGTTTTTAAAACTCATTAAATAGGATCACTTCCTGAAGCTGGTTCAGCTGGCGGCAATACAGGTTCTGCTGGCGGCAATACAGGTTCTGCTGGCGGCAATACGGGTTCTGCTGGTGGCAATACAGGTTCTGCTGGTGGCAATACGGGTTCTGCTGGTGGCAATACGGGTTCTGCTGGTGGCAATACGGGTTCTGCTGGCGGCAATACAGGTTCTACTGGCGGCAATACAGGTTCTGCTGGCGGCAATACAGGTTCTACTGGCGGCAATACAGGTTCTGCTGGCGGCAATACAGGTTCTGCTGGCGGCAATACAGGTTCTACTGGCGGCAATACAGGTTCTACTGGCGGCAATACAGGTTCTGCTGGCGGCAATACGGGTTCTACTGGAGGTGCTGGTTTCTCTTCTGCTGGAGTTTCGCCTCCACTATTTGAACTGCCACTTTGCATAACTTTTAACTTTTCTTGTAACACGTTAAGCTCTACTTGCTTTAGTTCTTCTGCAGTTTTAGAATCAATTTCTTCTCGTTCTTTATTTATTTTTTTTATGTGTTTTATTTTCACTTGATCGGGTGACAATGCTTCTATTTCTGCAAGTTCTTTTTTAAGTTCATCGCTTTCACTTTGTTTTAGATCATCTTTTATGTCTTTTATATATTCATTTTTTATATCTGTTGCTAAACTTTGATTTACGTATGCAAGTTCAACGTCAATTTTTTTTATTATTTCTGCTTTAAACTCCTCAGCCGTTTTAGCAGTTAGGGCTGCGATTTCTTCAGTAAGTCCTGCTACAGTTTTAATTTTTTCTTCTTTTTGCAATGCATTTTTCTTAATTTGCTCTCTTGCTAGTATAATATTATTATCAGTGCCCCCACTTTTACCACCACAAGATGTCACAGCAAGTGCTGCCAAGCTTAAACTCAGAACAGTTAGTTTTACAGAATTCTTTAACTTCATTTAAATCTCCTAATTTAGAAATTAAAAACAAAAAAACAATACACAACCAACTGTGTATAAATTTTGCTTTTTAAAAATACTGTTAAAGGAACAAAAGACGTATGGATTTACATAAGTTTATCCATAACTATAAATACAAAATTACAAAGCTTTTAAAACTGTGATATAAAAATTTTGTAAATCACAATTTTTATTACTATAATTACAAAAAAATTTTTGTCAAAAAATTAAATTGAAGTTTATAAATTATTTCTTTAAATTTTATTAAGTTAACAATTAATTTATAAAACAAAAAATACTAATTTAAATTTTAAAAATTATATAAATACTTATTATTTTATTAAATTATTATAAAAATATAATTATACCATTTCCACTTAGATTTTTCGTAAAATAGATTACCATTAAAGATAATTAAATTTGCATAAAAATAGTACGCTTGATTTTTATAAAAAATATACAAATAGAATAATATTTTTATAATAGATTCAAAAAATATTTTTGATTGTGGAAGTATTCAATTAAATGATTTTATTAAAACCAAAGCTTATCAATTTAAAATTTTAAAAATTTCATCAGAACTAGGATATTTCGCAATAGAAGTAGATGCTATTGATGAGAAAGCAAAAAATTTTTATTTGAAATATGGATTTGAAAGTCTTTTAGATAACAACAAGCATATGTATATTACATTGAAAAAATTAAGAAAATTAATATAAAATACTAACTAATACGCCTTCCACTAAGTTTCTACCACCTTAATTTTTTTTAAAAGCGAATTATATTATACGCCGTCCACTAAGTTTTTAACATAAGCTTGCCTTAGGTTTTGAATTCATAATTGACTTGACAATTTTTTGTGTTAATTGATTCCAACCACTAGAGCATTTTTGAACGAGATCTTCATAATCTTTATAAATTTTAAATGATAAGTGATTCCTTTTAAAATAACTCCATAACCTTTCAATTGGATTTAACTCTGGAGAAAATGAAGGTAAAAAAATAAATGATATATTTTGGGGTAAAATTAATTTTTTGCTTTTATGTGCACTAGCTCCATCTAGTATCATAATAATATGCTCATTCTTAGGTACGGTCTTGGAGTACTCATTGATAAAAATTTGCATGTTTTCAACATTTAAATTTGGTAATATCATTCCAAAATATTTGCCCGTATCTTTGTTAGCAGTAGCATAAATCCATGAGTTTAAATAACCCATTTGAGTTTTAAATTCTGGTCTGATTGGGAAAGGACTCCAAATACCAGATTTTATTGTCATTTGTCCAAATCGTGATTCATCTTGAAAATCTATGTTTATTTTTTTTCCTGGATTTTTTACTTTAATTTCATTAATTTTATTTGGTAAATCTTTAATCCATTCGGCCATTTTTTCTGGGTCATTTTTTATATGCTTTGTTCTTGGAACAACTCTTCTTATTAATGTTCTTTGAAGGAACTTGTATAACCCACTTTTACTAAATTTTTTTTTAATTTCGTTTTGGATTCTATAATACTATTTATTATTTGGGCATGAACAACTTTTTCCTCATTAAATTCAGAATTTAATTGAATGATTTCAGTTTTTAAAATTTCAACTTCTTCTTTATTTACAAAGGATGGACGACCAGAACGTGGTTTATCAAGTAAAAAATAAATACCATTATTCTTATAGTTTGAAACCCAATAATTTGCCCGTCCTCTTGAAAGGCATAATAAAGTTTCAATCTTTTTTTCAGAAAATCCTACGGAATATAAAAAAATTATAAATAATCGACGTAAAAGATTAAAACTTAATTTATTTTGAGGTATTCTCTTTAAATCATCCATAAGTTGTTGTACATTATTCATTGTGCTGCAGTGTCCTTTTATAAAAGAAAGTACGAATGTTAACTGCAGCATATCCTGTTTTCAATATTCATCAATTTCCGTATAAATATTTATTTTTGGTTATCTATGTTGCCAACAAACTTAGTGGACGGCGTATTACTGGCGCTGCGGGTAAATTTACTGGTTGAACTTATTTGTTTTGTAATTTTTGTAAATGATCCCGTAAGGCCTTAAGTTCTAATTGTTTTACTGTTGTTGCAGATTCCAACATAACAGCTTTTTTGCGTTGGTCTAACAAATTTATAAAGAATTGTTTAAACTGCTCTAACGAACTTTTAACTACTTGTTTTTCTCCATCATCATTTTTAGGTTCAAAAGAAAAGTAACTGTTTAATTTTTTAAACTCATTATAAGCCTCTTCTTCTGTTAAAAGTGAGTTAATGAATACACAAAAATCATCATACTTCTTCACAATATAATTTTTAGCCGCCTCATCCGACATCGCTTCTATTTTTTCAATTTTTTTTGAAAGTTTAGCTGGATCTAAATATTCCTCAATATTAGAATATACATTTTTTTTCGCTACTTCAACATTATAATCAGTTCTGCCACTTTTACTACCACTAACTCCATTAGATGATCCACTACCACCACCGCAAGAGGTCACCGCAAGAGCCAATAAACCTAAACTAAGAGCGGAAATTTTTAAATAATTTTTCAACTTCATATAAAATATCCTAAATTAGTATGTAAAATTTAAATTTTTTTTTAGAATTAAGGTAAAAAACTTCTTGTTTTTTACCTTAAAAAATAGCCCTGGCAGCTAGCTATAGCCAAGGCTTAAGAAGGGGGATTATTTGGTGTAAGAAACAGGGATAGTAATAACAGAATCTGCGTGTGGTTGGTCTACTGCAGAAGAAGAAATAGCTGAAATTTTAATTACATGAGAAGCAATTTTTGCTGCATCAAGTTTGCTTGCCGCATCAGATTTTAACTTCACTTCGTAAGAACCTGAAGTAGTATCTATTTCAAAGAAATTACTTGTAGAAGGATCTAAAACTACATTCACATTAGCTACAGCAACTGCAGCATTACTTAGGCTACCGTCAGACATTAAGTAACGAATGTCTAATTTTTGTGATTTGTTTGCATCTGATAATTTAATACCATAGCCATATTTTGCCAACTCAGAACCATTTACAACAACATATCTACTAGTTTGATATACCGCTTCAGCCGTAAACGTAAAGGTTTTGTTAACACTGCTATCATGCTTAGATTGAACTGTTACAGTAACAGCATCACCTTTTTGAGCTTTTTCTGTAGCACAAACATAAAGATCAGAAGTTTGATTTGGTTGAACTACGTTAAATTTCTCAGAATTGCTTAAAGATAGTTGTATATCATTAGCTACAATAGTAAGTGGTAGGTTTTTGTTTGTACCTAAATCATAGTTAACAGCTGCAAGCTTAGCGCACTTTGTTGCAACGTCATTAATACTACCAACAGCAACTTTTAGGCTATTTGCTGGAAGAGCAGTACTATTAACGTTAAACGTTGCTGCTTGAATAACAGGTTTTGCACCAACATAAAATTTCAATGATAATTTTTCATCACCTAATTGAATGCTCAATGGTTTTGGATCAAAAGTAGCGTTAGTTGATGAGCTAAATCTTAGATAATTTGGAAGCGCAGGATCTGCAGCTGCAGAATAAACAGAAGGAATAACTTGCTGAAAGTTACTAGTCGTTTTAGGCGCATCATAAGTTAAATTGACTTTTGTATCATCAGTTTTGTACGCTAAAATACTTGCAAAGTATGTTTCACCTTGGTTAAGCACGCTGTATTGTGGAATTTGCGCACCACTAGCAGATATAAGATCAAACGCTGTAAATTTAGCCGCAGTGACTTCAACGTAAAAAGTAGATTCAACTGAATTAACAGAAATCTTATAAGCAACTTTACCGTTAGTCTTCACTTTTGGTGCAGTAAATTCAATTGAAGAGTAATTAACTTTTGAATCTGCTGGTAACACCTTAGCTACAAGCTTATTATCAAAATTGTCGTATACAAATACTTCATCTTCTACAGATAAAGGTTGCGCTTTATTTGCACCATTAACTGTTTTAGAAACACTAATTGTTGCTTTACTTCCTGCTGGAACACTCACAACTCCACCACTGACATAAGCTTCTTGTGAGCTTTTAGCAAATGTTAGTGCTTTTTGAACAGCAGAAATTGCATTATAATTACTTACGTCATTGTTAAGTGCATTTATGTCAGTAGTAAGAGTAGCTTCGATTTCACTTGCAGTAGTATTTGGTGCACTAGCCTTAACATAAGGAATATTTCCATCTCTAGTATATCCAGTTACTGTAATTACTGAAGCTAATGAATCAAAATCGCGTGTAATTTTATTATAAGCAATTTTAATATCTTGTAATTTTTCTGATATAATAGTGACTTTTTGAAGTTCTGCTATTGCTGCGTCTAAAGCAGTTTTCTCAGTTGCATCAGACTTTCCATTTTTAGCATCAAATGCTTTTTGCGCAGCATCTTTGTCTGTTACAAGTGTAGCTTTTAATGTTGCAACATTTCCTATTAAAGCATTTAAAATTGTTGGAGTTCTTGAAATTTCATTTAAATCAGATGCAGTGATTAGTGTAGCAGGAGTCGAAGCTTTATCTTTTAAATCATCAGTATCTAATTGAGTTTTAATTGCAACATAAGCGTATTTAATACTACTAACTTGCACTTTAAAATCTTGAAGTTTTAAAAATTTATTATAGTTAGGTTGAAAAGCAGCTGTAATATAATTATTAACTAATTTAAGTTTCTGCTCAAATTGTTCATCTTCACTTAAACGATCATAACCGAAAGGTAATAAAGAACCAGTTGTACCATCAGCATGTACTGCATTAGATTCCGCAATTCTTAATTCTTTCTTTGCATTGTTAAAATTGCTTTCAAGACTTGAAGAACTGTTTGGATCAAAGCCTTTTGATGCTACATGAACAGCCTTAACAGAAGCTTTAACAGCTTCTTTAGGCACAACTTCTAAAGCAGCTTCTTTACGTACGCTAGTATTGTTTTTTAACACAAATTCTACTACGCCTTTATCGCCAACTACAGGAACAGCTACACCGCCTTTACTTTCTTTAACTGCGCAAACTTGGCCTTTTTCAAACGTAAATTTATTGCTATTTTCACCAACAAATTTAACTACAAGCTCTTCTGAGGTTGGGTCAACAACAGATTTTTTGTTGTCTTCTAGTTCGATTTCTATTGTAGGATTTGCACAGCCAAATTGTGGGATAGAAAGCTTTTCGTTAACATGAAGTGTTTTAACTTTACTTGCATCAAAAGCTTTAAGAGCTTCTGGTTTACCAGTTTCCTCTTTTCCACCTTTACCCGCAACATCAGGATCTGTCGTTTTACCTGTAGTAACCTTTTCATCTTTTTTATCGTTACTGCTACCGCCGCAAGAAGTGACAGCAAGTGCAACCAAGCTTAAGCTCAGTGCAGAAAGTTTTACAGAATTCTTCAACTTCATTTGAATCTCCTAAATTAAGAAGTGAAATTTAAAAACAAATAACAAGATACACACACAAAATTGTGTATGAATTTTAATTTTTTAAAGTACTGTTAATGGAACAAAGGCGTATGGAATTACATAGGCGTCTCCACAACGTTAATGTAGAATTTCAAAATTTTAAAAAACTGCGAAATTTACATTTAGCAAATTGCAATTTTTCATTACTATAATATTAAAAAAATTTTTGTCAAAAAAATACTATAAATTTTACAAATGAAATTATGAAATTTCAATAAGTTAACAATATACTTATAAAAAAATTAAAAAAAACCAAGTTGGTAAGCTATATTAAAAAAAATTACATTAATATTATTTGGTTAAAAAAATTGCTTTTTAAAAATATCAAATTATATTGTTTTATAAAATTTTGTAATTGGGTGTCTATTTTAAAAATTACAATAATTAATTTAATATGTTAAAAATTATTTATTGTAATTTTTTTAAATAACAGAATTTACAAAAAAAATTTTTATTTTTACAATTGTTTATTAAACTATAAAAATACTTTTTGTGTTTTTTTAACAAAAAATTTTTAGGAGTAATTTGTTAAACAAACAGAAAAAGATAGTTTGCCAATTTGTCTTCTTGAGTTGCTCCCGGAGAGTTTTGTATTCCATTTGTTAACGCAGACAACGCACTGACAATAAAATTACCGCTCCCATTGCTTAAAGAATTTGCGTAATTTAATGAGTTGAGAATTTGTGTTAGCTGTGCCGGTGCCACAACCCCTCCTCCTTGCAAAATGTTGACTGCATCAATAATTTGTAAAAACAAATAAACAGACGCAAACATGTAATGCTGAAATTGCATATCTGAAGTTTTATTGAGAACAGGTATTAAATCCATTGTGCTATTTGCTAAAGCATTTTGTGTCAGCACTGTTGCTGTAGGAGTTGGCAATAATAATTTTGCAAAACCGATGGGGTTGGTGTTAGGGTCGGCATTGAGTGAAAATACTTTTACCACTAAAATTTGATATAAAATAATATTTCCTTGTGCCGCGTAACAGGCCGCAAGCAACGAAACAGCAATATAATTTGTTGGGTTTGCGGCAATTTCTTGTTGTAACTTTGTTTGCGCATCACTGTAGCGACCCTGCTCCATGTCGGCCTTAGCCAGATTTTGCAATGATACAATACTGCTTGAAAAAATATTTTGTTGTGTGCACGCAAGCATTCCAAAAGGTACCAAAAGTAACACTACAAAAAAGGCCAAAAGGTTGCGAGTCATAGTTCATACCCCAACGTTAAAAAATAAATGGTACGCGGAGAAAGCCCAGGCGACGCTCCCAAATCTGTGGTGTAAGTTCCTGCTTCGATACGTGCCACAAACAAGTTGAGCACCATGCCATACGAGGGCCAGCCTTGTAGCAATCCGTAGCCAAAGGCTATCCATTTGGTGATAATCAGCTTGCACCCCATATACATTTTTTTAGACAGCGGCTCATTGTAAACATTGGTGAGGTCGCGGTAATCGGCGGCACAATGCAAGGCGTTGCTATTATCATGCAGGGTAAGACCTATGCCTGCATGGTAGGTTTGTAGCCATGGAGGATTGCTTCCCGAAAACGTGGTGTTGCCAAAATCGGTAACCACTCCTGCAACGCGCACATCAAAATGCTTGCTTCTGACTTGTAAGGTTGCGCCAAAATCGGTGGCAATGCCGCTGCCTTGCGTTAAACTATTTTTTAATTTGTTTAACCCTTGATTTAAATTAGACAAATCGCCCACCGAAAGGGTGGTGTCAATTTGCGTATTGTAAATATATTTAGGCGATATCCCAATTGATAAATAATCGCTCAGCGTGGTGCCCGCACTCAATACAACCCCTGCATACGAGTTGCTTTTAACACTCAGTTCGGGCAACCCAATTGAGCCAAACTTTTCGCCATACATCGAAAAATTAAAAGACGACAAACCCCCAATTCCAACATAAGAAGTGAGCAAACCAAGTGCCGTGGCATTATTAAGATATGCAGGTTTATCAAAAATATTTTGCAAAATATTGCTTGCAATGTTGTTGGCAGAAGAACTCTCCAACACACTTTTGACAATATTTAAACTGCCTTCGCTCACTGCAAACG
Organism: Spirobacillus cienkowskii; assembly: GCF_037081835.1. Classification (GTDB taxonomy): domain Bacteria; phylum Bdellovibrionota_B; class Oligoflexia; order Silvanigrellales; family Silvanigrellaceae; genus Silvanigrella; species Silvanigrella cienkowskii. Next base: position 2,084,422 of record NZ_CP146516.1, read on the forward strand.
TGTTTTTGCCATAAAACGATCGCCAAATGCCATCGCCAATGGGAATTAAGCTTGGGTTGGCAAAAATCACTCCTTCTTGGGTTGCTCGTGTCAGGCTTGCCCCACCGCTCGCGAGATCAAACCCATTTTGATAGAGAGGTGCCGATTTTTTTAGGCTCGAGGTATTTTGTGCAATGCTTTGTTGAGACATGGTGACACCAAGCACTCCAAATACAATTTGCAGCAAACCATAAAGCACAAAATAATTGTTATATTTTAAACTCATACACATTGCATCGCTTGTTTTAACCAGCTCTTCCCAATACAAATTCGTAAAATGCGTGTAAACGTAAATCGGAATATAAGCAGTTAAAATGATGAAAGGAGTTTTTGACTATGACCCCTCCCCACAATGTAAAGCCAAACAACCGCAGCCCGTTGGCATCAATTGTTGGCTATTGCGGCATAGTGCCAAAGCTTGCGCCTTCGGTGTTTTTAGCCGATGGCGCACGAGTGATTGGCAGTGTGTCAATGCAAGAAAACTGTAGTGTGTGGTTTAACGCGGTCGTCCGCGGCGATGTCAACAGCATTGTGATTGGCGCCAACACCAATATTCAAGACAACGCCATTGTGCACTGTACCTACAGCAAATTTTCAACAACCATTGGACAAAATGTGAGCATTGGGCATTTGGCAATTGTGCATGGCTGCATCGTTGAAGATGGCTGCCTGATTGGAATGGGCGCCACCGTCATGGACGGGGCGGTTGTTGGCAAAGAAAGTATTATTGGAGCCGGCAGCATTGTCACTCAAGGGGTAAAAATTCCTCCCCGTAGTTTGGCAATAGGCGCACCTGCAAAAGTAATTCGACAAGTCACCGACAAAGAATACGAAAGCATATTAGCAACCACTTACCGTTATATCGAATATGCCAATGGGTATAACTTTAACCTTGGTGGTGCGTGATCCTAAAACACAAAGGCCATGTTTTATGCACAATTTACTTCCAAGCAAGCTCGGCAAATTAAAAATTGTGTGTGCGTTGCCTTTATTTTCTAATTCTATTTGTATTAAAAAACAGTCGGCAGCAGAACATGGCTTTACGCAAATTGTATTAAACATGATTTTAGCCCCACATTTGCAATTTTCGGTGGCAGAACAATGCGACTTTTTAGAATTGGCAATTTTTTGTGAGCTTCCTAAAGCGTATTTAGGCGATTCCAATATGTGGGTGCAACAGCAACATGCCAATTTAAAAAGCAGTTACGAGAGCACCAAAAGCAAATATTGGCTCGAAACCGAAAAGTCTTTTGGGCTCGAAACCTCTCGCTGTGCCAATTTGTACGGCTTACTTGCTATTGTCGAATCGTTTGCCTCGATGTTGTTTATTGAAAAAGAATGTTTGCTTGGCAATCAATACTTTGCACAAGAGCGCTACAAAACCCAGTATGATACATACCGCAGGTTGGTGCTTGCCCACGACAACATGGCCAAAACGCATCCATGTAGCAATCACAACCCCCCTCTGCACACCGTTGCTGTCAATTGGGAACATGCAGTGTATTTGCTGGATAGCATTTACTCCGAAGCCTTTCGCGCCTTGCGCGAAGAAGGCATTGCAGGATTTACCTGCACCTTTTTAGGAGTGGTCGAAAAGCTTAAAGAACATCCGTTATTTAAGGGTTGGAGTTCGCATTTTCCAGAAAGCGTGGGCGAGCATACGTTTCAGGTTGTGTTTTTGTGTCGGTTGCTTGCAAGCAAACTCAGTTTACCCGTAAAGCTTCGGGTGCAGTTGTATCATGTGGCGGTGTTGCATGGACTTGCAGAAGTGTATGCCCGCGAGGTGGTTTACCCAGTGCATTTTAAGGAGCGCGAGGTCACCAAGTTGCATCATTCTATTGAGCAAAAGCTTATTACACGCATTTGCGAGCGGTTTCGCTTAACGTTAACAAACGATCCGCGTTTGCTTGCAATTGTGGATATTTGTGATCACTTTGTCACACAATTGTACTGCGACCGCGAAGTGCGCAGTGGTAACGTTCAATTTAAGATTTTGCAAAATACTCTCAATATCAAACACGAGCTGTATGTAAAAGATTTTCCAGAAGTGTTTCATGCTCTTGATGATTTGTGGCTTGAGTACGCCAGCAACTTTTAATTTTTTAGATTGCCGCTTGCAAAGCATTCTCGAAAGCGTTATAGCTGTTTTCCTCCTAGGGTGCTGTGGCGGAGCGGCTACGCAAACGATTGCAAATCGTTTATACATCGGTTCAAATCCGATCGGCACCTCCATTTTGTTTGCTTGCAGTTAATTTCCTGTCTAAAAAATCTAAAAATTGCTTAAACTCAGCTTTATGAAACAAAACCTCTTCATTTATTAAAATTAAAACTTTTGAAAATAAACAAAAAATCGGCATTTTTTTAATAATATTCAATTATATTAAAATTAGAGTAAGCAAAAAAATCATGATATTTTTGGGTGATTTGTAATAGAAAATAAACATTAATTTTGTATTACAAATTAAATTCTAAGGAAGGAAAACGCAAAAATAATGCCTTATTATTATAAAACACAAATTAATAAAATTAAACAATTAAAAACTATAAATATCAATAAAAATAATGAAGAAAAATATCAAAATTTTGCTTTTGTAGCATTATTTTTTAAATTTGTAAAAGAAGAGTACTTTTTTTCTAGTGATTTTGAAAATTTTAATAGCTATTTAAATAAAAATGATGAACTATTTAACACTTATCTTTTAAATATTTGTGCCCTACAAAAAGAAATTCTTAGTAATTTATTACAAAATACAAGTAGTTATCTTAAAGAGTACAAAGAACTCATTAAACAAACAGTAACAAGCCCTAATACTTTTGTTGAAAATGCTTATTTATATTCTCACAAAGATTTTTCTTTTGTACGATACCTCATATCTGATGTAGAAAATTTTAAAAGAAACTCAGGCTTTATAGAAGACAAACAAGAAAGCACTTATTGTCATTTTTATTTTATTCAAGAAGTGACTGGAAAAAGAAACTCCTATGGAATATTTGCTTTTAAAAAATATGATAACAGATTTTTTGTTTTGTATGATCCGCATTCTGGAATTAAAGAATACTCGTTTCAAGAAATTGCAATTTTTGAAGATGACTTTAAAAATATTATTAAAACAAACAACAATAGTTACTGCTCATTTAAAATTAAATTTATTGCAAATAAAAAAGTTTTTTTTAATACTAAAGAAAATTTTTTAAAACATTTAATTTATGTAAGCACAAAAAAATATTTAAACTCTATTAAAGACAATATAGTAAAATATAATTTAGGCATTGGAATTAATAATAAAGAGTATCATTTTGTTATTAATTATATTAAACTTTACACTAAAAAAACCGTAACAAACGATATAGAAATTTTAAATTTATTTTTTGAAAATTTTTACATCTTTTTAGAAAACTTGGTAAAAGAAAATTATACTATTCAAAAAACAAGTTTTTGGTTATTTTTTATGCTTGAATATTTTTATTTAAACGAAAATTATATATATTTTAAAGACTCATCAAAATTGTGTAATTCAAATATTGATTCTAACATTAAAGAAAATGTGCATAATCTTATTTATGATAAAATCAAAACTTCAAAACACAATGAAAAACAAAATATTCAATTGCTATTTAAATTTTTAGTTGAACATATTTATTCTGAACAATTTAACTACTTACCTAAAAATAATTTTTTTCCCAGCATTAAACTTCATAATTACTTCCCAATTATCTCAAAACAGGAAGCAAATAAAATAGGAAACGCTTGGCTAAAAACTTTTGAATGCAATAGCCATTCTACTTGTATCGATTGGAACAGGCAGCGAGTTGTCTTTAATGGCAAACTGATTTCTAAACGCTGCGATCACAAGGCAGACAAATACAATGCATCCCAACAATCTCCAAGACACAGCCCAACTCTTGCAGTTTGTCGAGAACCAAGCGCTCCTCTTGAAACCGAACTCAAAGCCCATCTCTTTACTGTAAGCGAATGCACTGAGCCTGATTTTGCAAATTTTTGTATGTTTTATTGCAATCAACACAGTATTTTTAGTATAGGACATGTGTTATTTAACTTTCTTTTACACGTACAGCTCCCTTTGAGTTTTAGCAACCGCACTGCATTTATTAACAAAGTTGCTAAAAACTGTTTTGAGTTTAATATTATTACATATTTTTCTCGCCTCGAAGCGTATCCCGACCGCCCTGCCACAATTTTTAAAAACCCGTTTGAGTTTGCGTACGGATTTTTACTTGTTATTGAAAATGGTCAGTTTAAAGTCTCTAATTTTTATATTGGTATGCTAAATCTAAAATACCTAGATAACCCTGAACATAAAATAATTACAGATTTTTTTAGAAAAATTTTAATCAATCAGATTACTATCGATTTTTCAGAAAAAAACAGTCAAAATCAGTATATAAATACAAAAAAGACATTTTTAAATTATCTCCAGTCACACATTAAACTACAAACAAAAAATTATTTGGCAATTAATGTATAAGTTATTATCTAATTTTAATTAATTATAAAATTAATAATCAATATTTTCACTAAAAAACAAATCTTGTAAATAAAATTTTAAGTAATTATTTTTATTAATTTATTTTGTTATTTTTAAATGCTATAAACATAAAAAATAAGATTCTCGCTTATACTATTTTTTAACAATAATTTCATTTAGTTAAAAATTTTAATAATAATTTTGAAGTGAATAAGTATTTTTAATATCTAAAGTATACTTATTTTATTTTATTAAAATTTTGACAAATTGTTTTTTATTGATCTATAGTCGTGGCACTGCAAATATCAATTTAACAACTATTTGCATGTGATTTTGCTTGGTTTAATTTGTCTATTTTACTAAAATTAGGAGAAATTCATGACACTTAAAGCTCCCCTTAAAATTTCTGCGGTAGGTTTAAGCCTGCTTGCAATCGCTGTCTCTTCTTGTAATAAAGGAGCTACAAACACCTCCAGCGACACAAACAACAACACACCTGCTCCGCTCGATCCGAAAGACGATCCTGCTTCCAACAAAAACAAAAAATTGGTTATTAAAATTGCGCAACCTAAAATTCCATCCGGAACTTGTGCAAAGTATGAACTGTTTTTAAAAGACGAAGCTGGCACAGAAGTTAATCTAACTAACAACAAATCGGTTTCTGTTAGCATAGACCCAACATCTGCAAAGAATTTTTCTTTACAAGAAGATCAAAATCTTATTTGTGCTTTCGATAAAGTTGAAAACATATATTACCCTGCTTTAGAAGGCGGCAAAGCAATAGTTGTCGCAACAAATTCAACAAGCACATCAACTATCGATGTTGAAGCAGCTGCTCCAATCAAATTAACCGGAATCAAGATCGAAGGTGATATAAGCGGAGCTGTGGGTACAGAAACCCAAGAGTTTGAAATTAAAACACAACAAATGCTTAACGGTGCTTTTGAAGCCTTAACATCCTCAGAAGGCTTTGAGCTTGTTGACGCTAATGGTAATATAATAGAATTAAAATCCAAAAGTGCTTCTAAGTTCTATTTTGAAATTCCAAAAAACACTCTAGTTGGCAAAAATGCCTATACTTTGCGTTCTACAATTTTCCCAAGCATAAACATCAATACACCAGTTATTGTTGACGTCACTAAAGCAGTGCTAAAGTCTATCGCTCTTAAAAATTTAAATGGCGAAACAATTTCCAATGTACTGACTGCTGAAAATGCTTTAGAATTAAATCTTGAAGGTATTTTTTCTGACGGCAGCACAAAAGATCTTACTGCAAAAAATAGCGAATATACTATAACTAGAGCTGAAACAGCAAGTACCGTAGATTTTAGAGTCAATCCAATAATTTTATCACCACCAACTACCGCTATTGGTCAATTTTTACCACAAGTTGCTGGTTTTGAAATTTCCAAAAATTCTGCAAAGATTGATGGCGACTTTAATTTTAAATTCTATGCAAACAATAAACCACAATTAGTAAGTGCAGAATTTGAAAGAATGGTAGACGGCAGTGCAGTAAAAAATGCAACGACAGTTCCAGTTGGTGGCTCATTAGAAGAAGTAGAAAATAACCTCGAGAAACGTTGCGCAAAACTTACAGGGGCGCAATTTACACTTGGCAATGCAGCTTCAAGCACACCAATTGAATTAAATCGTTTCAACCAATTGTTAACAGTCTCTGTTCCTCAAAACAGCAATTTTACAGTAATCTCGAAAATACCTAACCTAGCTTTCCCCACAGCTGTAAACTATTATGTATGCGCGACAGAAAAAGCAAAATTAGATGATAAAGTGATTGTCACTATTGCTTCAACAAAAGATGCAAGCGTAAAGCTTGAGAAAGAATTTTCTGCAGGCGCAGCTTACCAAACTAATAAATTTGCATTGGTTAGCGATTTAGGCGCTAAAGTTGCAGATTCCAAAATTGTGCTTTCAGCTGCTACGCAAAGTCGTAAGTTAATATTTGCATACTTAAATTCTGATAATTCTGTAAGTGATAAAGAAATTAAAGAAGTCACACTTACCTTAAATCCTGCAAGGTCTAAATTTTTCACATTAGATTCAAGAAATTCTGAAGTTAAAATTTTAGATGCTGATGCATTAAAAGCTCTTGCAGCTGGCGCTATGAATTCGCAAAAAATTACTGCAACAAGCGCTGATACTTCATTTAGTTTCGACATTCCTGTTACATTCAGCAAGTAATAATATAACCTGTTAATTGCTATAAAAACCAAGGCTTAATGCCTTGGTTTTTTATTTTATCTTCTTTATCTAGACGAAATTTATCTAAAATTTATTGAGAGAAGGAGATCAATTAGAAAATTTCACATTTAAATAATCTTCCCGATGCTCCTTCGTCAGATAGTTGCAAAATAATCTCTTGTTTTTGAAAATAAATTTTTTCATCAAATTCATTACGAGGCAAATCTGATTCAATTATAGTAAAAATATATTGAACATTTTTATTTACGCAATAATCTTTAATCAATGACCAAAGCTTAATTTTTTTTCTATTATCTAATCCCTCAAAAATTCCATCATGGTAAATAAAATTATAGAATTTGGTATTTTTGTAATTGTTAATAACTGCCAAATCAAAGGCTGCACATAACATTTTTTTATATGAAGTCCCTTCTCCCTCTGCAGTTGGGCTAGTTGCTTTATTTCCACTTGTCACATGTGTTTCAAACTCAAGATTAGAATTATTATTCTTTCTAACAAAAAGAAGAGCATTTACACCAAGAACTTCTTTTATTATTCTAGAAAATTCGGAACGAATATTTGATAAAATAAAATTCTCTTTTTTATACTCATAATCAATTTTTTGTATTATCTCAGACAGATTTTCTTTCAGTCTTACAATAGCAGCACTAATTTCAGAAAGCTCATCCAATTCTTTAAGTTGATTTTTTAATATCAACACGTCTGCTTGATCTTCAACCAGTTTTTTGTTCATTTTTTTATATTTAATTAAAGAATCTTTTTCTCTTAGTATTTGTAAAGCTTCAGATCTTTTTGCATCAAGAAGTTCTAATTCTTTTTGGTTTATTTCTAAAATATTTTTAATTTCATTTTGTCTTAGCTTTAGTCGCGATGACCGATCTTTTGTTATTTTTTTATTAAAATCGAGGAGTTCTTCATAGTCTTTTTTTATTTTCCCTTCAAAATAAAAATTAATATCTTTAAAAATTTTTTCAATATCAGAAATATTAAAGTTAATTTTATTTTTTAAAGACTCTTCAATATTATTTTTTTCATAAGATAAATTATATATTTCATTATTTAAATAACTTATCTTTGACTCAATATCATCAACCAATTCCTCATTGATATTTAGATCATGAGTTACAAAGCTAAAATTATCAATTTTTTTACTTAAAGATTCTATTTCTAAATTTTTTAATTCTATTCTTGCCTTAATTTCATCATATTGCGCTTCTGGTAAAAAAACTTTATTTCTTTTATTTTCTAACTCATCTATTTTTTTTTGAATTTCATTGTCTAACTGATATTTTTTTTGAATAATAGCAGAATCTATTCCTAATAATTTTGCAATATAAGGTTTCCAATAGGAATGCTGACCTGAATTAAATTTTTCAATCTGAAAGACATCAAGGTAGTCTTTTTGTTTTCTTAAAAAATAGGTTAATCCTTTTCTAAAATCAAAAGGTTTAATTTCTTCGAAAGCCAAATAAGAGTTTAATATTTCTTTTGATTTTTCAAATGAAATATTATAATGATTCCAAAATTTTTCATTTTCACACGTAAAATGACAATGAAAATCAGTATGATTTTTTAATGAAATTTTAGTATTATTACTTACAGATCTCCTAATTGTTACATAACTTCCTGGTCGAATTTCAAGTTCCAAATAAAAAATTATATCTTTTAATACATTAGGAATTTTTTTTGTAAAATGATGGTCATTTATTTTTTTTAATAGGCAGAAATCAATTACATCAATTAAAAGTGTTTTTCCTAAATTATGCGAATCTTTATTAGCTTCTTTAGGTTTTTTTATAGAAGCAAATACAACATTTAAGCCAGGATTAAATACAATTGGTTGAAAATATCTATCCATGCTTGTATATAATTTACTTAACTTCACTATTTTATCCTTATTTCAAAACAATCTGTTTCTTCATGATACTCCAAGGCATCAATTGCATATAAAAAAGTCAATGCATTCAAAAAATTTTCTTTTGCACCTTCCCCAATTTCAGTGGATATTTTTAATAATAGTTCTTCGTATTTTAAAAGCTTATGTTTTATAATAAGCCTTAAAATAGATGAGGCAACATTAATTACAGAATATTCTAAGTTTAATGATTTAGAAGGTCTTAACATTTTTTACCTATATCACAATTACAATACATAAAATGTAAAAATATTCTTGTTAATCTCTTATGTTTTTTAAGAGAGATATCTTTCACTTCGTCTTTATTACAACTTGTTTTTGCCTTAATAGAACCAGAGTAAACTATTTTAAATTTAGATATAAAATTTTGATTTTTATTAACAAATTTATAGAAAATTCAATTATAATATTTTATATCGCTAAATTTTCATCTTCTTTTTTTAGTAAAATTAAACTTTTTTCTCGGATGATTTCTTGTTTTAATTCTTCCTCTGTTGGAAGTTGTAATTTATATTTAGAGGCAAATATTTTTTTATTACTGTCACTAAGCGTGTATTTGACAACTGCATCATTTTTGTCAGAACATAGAACAATTCCGATAGGAGGATTATCGTTTTTTAAAGTAAGTTCTTTTTCATAAAAATTAACATACATTTGCATCTGACCAAGATCTTGATGCATAAGTTTACCAATTTTCAGATCAATTAAAACAAAACATTTCAATATATAATGATAAAAAACAAGATCAACATAAAAATGATCACCATCTATTGTAAGTCTTTTTTGTCTAGCAACAAAAGAAAAACCTCTTCCTAATTCAAGTAGGAAATTTTGTAATTGTTGAATCAAAGCATTTTCTAAATCTTTTTCAAGATAACGTTCATTTTCTTTTAGCCCTAAAAATTCAAGTACAAAAGGATCTTTTACAATATCTGATGCCTTAAAAGGCTCCGCTCCTTGTTGTGCCATTTCCGTAATTCCTGCTTTATCTCGACTCAAAGCGAGTCTTTCATATAGCATTGAATTTAATTGTCGCTCTAATTCTCTAGTAGACCAACGTGATTTTAAACATTCAACCTCGTAAAAACTTCTTTTTTCTTTTTCTTCTACTCTTAACAATAACCTATAATGCGTCCAGCTCAATTCTAGACGCACTGCGTCTAGAATTGGATAAGTAAGGTAAAACTTACGTATTTTCCATAAGTTACTTACATCAAAACCTTTTTCCCCCTTTTCAGAAAGTTCTTTTGAAAGGCTTTCGATGAGAGACTTCCCATACTCAGCTCTTTTTTTCCTTTTTGTTCTTCTTCAATAATTGTTTTTCCGATGTGCCAGTATGATTGCAACATAAGAGTATTAACTGAAGTTATTATTTTCTTTTTGGATTCAAAAATAATGCCAAAAACTTTATCAAAAAAATGTTTATTTTTTGATTTATCTAAATTACTTTTAGACATGATTTACCCTACTTAAATATAGCTATTTATTTAAAATTGCGGTTGCAAGAGAATTGTTTCGATCCAGACAAAATTAAAACAACTTTTTGTAGATAACGTATTTGAAAACAATCTGATTCAGAAACGCAAGCATAACTTATTAACATGTGATCATTTCCTACTTTAAGAAAACTCGGTTTCGAGAGTTATTCTTACATAGTTTTTCTTAACAGGTTTTTTGTGAAAATAACTATTAAAATTAACTATATTTCAAATCACCAGATAAAAATTCGTTTTTATGGCGATACTAAAAATTACAATACTATCTTAAAATAGTACTTGTCAAACCGTTATTTTTACCTAGTAGCAAGTCGATATCCATTTAGAAATGTTATTATAATCAATTTTCAACACACAGAATCTTCAATCTGCTGCACACAATACTGAGAGATGTCTTTCACTTCGTCTTTATTACAACTTGTTTTTGCCTTAATAGAACCAGAGTAAACTATTTTAAATTTAGATATAAAATTTTGATTTTTATTAAAAAATTTATAAGAAAATTCAATTATAATATCTTTTTCATTTTCTAAAGAAACAATATTATATTTTTTATCACAAGATTTTAACCACTCCCATGAATATTTTTGAAATAAAAAATTTTCTACAAGCTGAGCATATTTATTTTTTATGCCGCTCATACCACGGTAGCAATTTGTAACCTTAAAGCTATTGTTATCACGATCAAGAAAACTCTCAATTTTTTTTGCTTCAAACAAACCATACCATCGCATACTTGGCGCTTCAAAAAAAGTGGGCGCAAATCGATGTCCTCCTAAATGTGAAGACTGCCACACTCTAAAATTATTTTTATCATTACGATTATTAATTAAAGTTTGAAATTCTTGAAACAGTGCGAAACCATACTTACCACAGCACAGATCTCTTTCGCCATGCACACAAACAAACAACTCTTTTGTATTTTTAAAATCTTGTATTTGCCATTGCAAAACATGTTTATTTTCCCCAGTGATAAAAGCAATTAATAATAACATTGCTTCTTCTAATTTTTGATTAGGAAACAAAAACTCGTATTTTTGATAATCAGAAAATTCATCACCATTTTTTTGAAACAAAAAAACCCTTGTAAAATTATCAATTAAAAATAGATTATGAGAAAAGTAATTAATTCCAAATTCTAATTTTTTTTTAATTAACAAATTATTGAAGAGCAAAAATGGTTTGGGAAAGTTTGCAGTTTGCGCAGGAACAGAGTGCCAAGGCAAAGAAAATTCTATTGCAATATGAATAGCAGGAGTGGGTGCAGAGCATATCATATTTTCTTTTGTCAAACGGGTAAAGTTTGAGCATTCGAATTCACTGTTCATAAATTAATCTCGCGATTTTAAAATATTAATAACACTTGCCAATATTTTTTTATAATGAGTTGCTTTTGCGATTAATGGTGGTGTTAACGATAACACATCAGCTTTTTTACCCTCTGACAAAACAATAAAACCTCGCTCTAATAATTCTTGCATTAAAGAAACACACAAATTATTTTTTTGCTTATAAAACCAAATGCCTCGCATAAATCCTTTTCCAACTAAAAAATATGGAAATTTTTGAAACAAACCCGTTGCATGCATTGTTTTTTCAAATTTAGTAAATTCTTGATCAATTTTTATAAGCTCTGCTTGAAAAGCTGGGAGCTGTTTTTGTATTGTTAAAATTGTTTTGTACGCCACATAACATGCCAGAGGATGCCCTAAAAATGTTTGCGTATGCTTTGCCTCACCTTGAGATTTTGCCCAGACGTCTAAAATATCTCCCATGCATGCACTGATGGGCAATCCACCACCAAGCGCCTTACCCAAACACATCATATCTGGCACAACGCCATAATGTTCGCATGCAAAAAGGGTTCCTGTTCTGCCAAATCCTGTATAAATTTCATCAAAAATTAAAAGAGTTCCATATTTTTTACAAAGAGCTTGGCAGGTTTTCATAAAATCAGGAGTAAAGGATCTTTTACCTCCCCGACCTTGAATAGGCTCCACCACAAGTGCCGCAAACTTTTTACTACGCAATAAATCTTCTAATTGTTGTAAAACAACAGCTGGATTATAAAGGTTATGATTTTTTAAAAAAAAGTCCTCGGTCACAGATTCATGGTTATTAACAAAATTTTCTTTAAAATAAGGAAACGGTAAAGTTACACTTTTTCCATTGAGCCAAGCTTCAAAACCACCAGTAAACTCAACTCTATCACTTAATATTAAAGGAGCAAACTGCACACCATGATAGCCACCAGCAAAACTCATAAAACAACTTCTTTTGGTGGCAAGCATTGCTGTTTTCATTGCAGATTCTATAGCATCGCCACCGCTTTGCCCAAGCAACGCTTTAGAATTTTGAAAAGGTGAAACTTGCGCAAGAAGCTCGAGTAAATGAATTCTTGAGACAGAAGGATGCACATCACCCATACCGTGTATTATTTGCGCCGCTTGTTTGCGGATTGCTTGCAACGTCACTTTAGAGCGATGACCTAATGCCAGCACTCCAAAGCATGCGCTAAAATCAAGATAACGGTTGTCATCAACATCACGAATCCACATTCCAGCAGCTTTTTTCATCACAATAGGAAAGCGATCACTAATAAAAGTGGTATCAGGACATTCAACACGCTGCAGTTTAGAAAGATAGTTTTTTGTTAGTTTCAAGGAACGATTGGTAATCATTTACTTATTTTATACCTATCCAAATTTTCGAGGTTAGCTTTAAAAACAAGAGGAATTCTTCTTCTGACTCCGAAAAAATAATCTCAAAAAGGTCTGAACTGGATTTCACTCTATAACCAAAGTTATTAAAATTACAAAAATCACAAATTTGCAATCTTTTTGAAAAAATATTTTTAACTAAAAAATCTAAGATAGATTGATAAAATTCGATAATTTCAGTATTATTCCCATTTTTATACAAACTATAAAACAAATTAATAGAAATATTCAGATTTAATTTTTCAATTAATTTTTCTATAAAAACTCGTAATAGCAAAAAACTAATAAAAATATCACAATCAAAAAATTCTTTTTTATTTTCTTTTAAAAACTCAATCTTAAAATCAAAGTTACTAATAATTGCTAAAATATCACAAGGGGTAAACAAAGCTAACCAGGTTGGATTGTTAAAAGGATTTATAAAATTATTAAAGTTTAAATTAAAATAATTATTTAATATATTCTGGTTAAGTTTATAATAAATAGGTACAATAATTAATTTAGCATTTAAATTATTAGACAAATCTAAAATATCATTAAAATTTATACTTAAATTATTATAATTCTTAGAATATCCAAATACAAAAACATAAGTTTTATTTAACTTCCATAAGTTACTAGCAAATGAATGAAGTTCATTTTTGTTTAGATTGCTTCTAGCAATATCATCTATAATATATGTTTTATGTGTAAATTCCCGGACATCTCGCATTTCTAAAATTTTTTTAATCAATTCAAAAATACGAAATTTGCTTAAAATTAAATAATCAACACAGCTACTAAAAAAATTATACAATGCATAAGTAATTCTAAATTTATTAAATATTAATAAATAACTTAAAAAAAGCATTATTGGGAATAAAAAATTAGAATAAAAAATATCAAATCTATAAAAAACAAGATAGAAAAAAATTAAAAATAAAAAAACTTTAAAATAGCCAACTAAATTATAATAAGCAGACAAATCTGATTTAATATTTAAAAATTCTTTTTTAAATATTAAATTTCCTTCTTTTTTATATTCTTTTATAAAATTATCAATAACATGAGTTTTACCTACACCAAACTGCCCAACTAAAAATATTATTTTTTCTTTTTTATTGATTAAAAATTTAAGTTGATCTTTAATATTTTCAAATTCATCAAAGCGAATAATTGTAACGTTTTTACACTCCACTTCATTACTTGCAGAGTTGCCATATACAATTTTTCTTAACTGATGCCAGTTTTTTTTAAATGCTATAAAAATCATTGTTAATTCCACTATAAATTTTTATTTTTTAACACCTTTAGTTTCAATATCAATTGAATCAGAATTACTTTTAAGAACATTAATTGGCTTAATCAAAGAAATTTTAGAAATGTTTTTGTAAGATTTAGAAATTTCACGATCTATAAGATCACATTCATAAATTTTTTTAATAAAATTATTTAACAAATTTTGATCTTCTTGTAAAATTGTTGTTTTATCTAAAAGCAAATTTTCAGCTTGAATAATTCTTTCTTGACATTTAATTATATAATCAGAAAATAATTCAATTAAATAATCTTTTTCTTGGGATAAAATTTTATTTCTATTTTCTGTTTCTTCCATACACAAAGCATTTTTAATTGCATTAATAAATAAATCAAAGTTAACAGGTTTTTCTAACAAATCAAAAATACCAAATTTTAAGCACTCAATTGCTAACTTTTTTTCTGCAAATCCTGTAATTACAACAATTGGTTTTTTTATACCTAATTTATTAATTGATAATATTACATCTAAACCATTCATTTTTGGCATTTTAAAATCTAATAAAAATAAATTTGGCCTTGCCCCAGCATTTAATTTTTCTAATGCATCCAAAGGAGAACTAAAAGTTTCTATATTAACATCAAAATATTCTTTTGTAATTTCTTTATAGTTTTCTAATATACCCAACTCATCATCAATCATAAATATTGTTTTATTTTTATAGTTTATAGCCACAAACCTTCTCCAAAATTTAATGAGATATAGTTTTTGTTAAGGTAATAATTTTATTAGCAACATTATCAATTGGTTCAATAAAATCAACAGCATTTAATTTTATTGCTTCTTTGGGCATTCCAAACACAACACAGGTTGCTTCATCTTGCGCAATAGTTTTAGATCCTGAGGCTTTCATTTTTTTTAAACCTTTAGCTCCATCATTGCCCATACCAGTTAAAATAACTCCTAATGATTTTTTTAAATTAAGGTCTGCAATTGAAGAAAATAACACATCAACAGATGGCCTGTGCCCATTTACCAAATCACTTGTAGAAATATCTATTTTAAACTTGCTTTGTTGCTTAATAACTTTCATTTGCTTGTTACCTGGAGCGATATAAACAGTGTTTGGTAATAATTCTAGATCATGACTTGCTTCAACAACATGAAAAGAACAAATATTATTTAATCTATCGGCCAATGCCTTAGAAAAAACTTCTGGAATATGCTGTACAACAACAATTGGCGGAATATTTTCTGGCAATCGCTCTAAAACAATTTTTAATGCCTCTGTTCCACCTGTAGAAGAGCCAATTGCAATAATATAATTTTTATCAAGAGCCTCTTCATTATTATTTTTATAAAAAGAATATTTTGATAAATTAGAAATTTTTGAACTTTTGGCATTAATAATTTTTTCTATTAATACTAAACTTTCACTTTCAATATCCTTCATTTGCGGTTTTTGAAAAAAGTCAATGGCACCAGTTTCAAGCGCTTCCATTACAAGCGAACCTTCTTCCATGTTGAGTGCACTGACAACAATGGTAGGTATTTTAAATTCAGGGATCACAATTTTTAAAACATCAATACCATTTAAGTAAGGCATATTGATATCAAGCGTAAGAACATCGGGTTGCAAGTTTTGCACTTGAATTTTTACATCTCTCGGATCAGAAACTTCTCCTACTACTTTTATTCTTTTATCTTTAGAAAGCATATTTTTGAGTTGCATTCTTATTGTTGGAGAATCATCAACAATTAATACTTTAATTGGAGAATTGTTTTTATCGTTATGATGAATACTTGTATTGCTTGGCAAAGCTGTTTCGTTTGATAAATTTTTTGAAATTTTCCGATTATTTGAGTTTTGTTTAAAAATAGTATCAATTTTAAAGCAAATTTCTTCTTCTGAATCAGAAATATTTTTAATATCAGGTTTTTCTACATAATCCGACGCACCCAAATCTAACGCTTCTTTTACAACGTTTGTTCCATCTCTTTCAACTGAGCTGACAATGAGTACTGGAGGATGAATGCCTTTTTTAAAATCTTTGCGCAAATACTCTATGCCAGTTTCACCCGGCATATGAATATCTAACGTTATAATATCAACATCTAACGTTTTTAAAATAGAACGAGCCTCTTGAGCATTTAAGGCCGTACCAACCACTTCAAAACCTTTGTCTTTTTTGAGAATTTTTTTAAGTAACATTAAAATAGTCGGAGAGTCGTCTACACACAAAATTTTTATAATTGATTTTTTTGGCAATTCCTGAACTATCGCTTTTTCTTTATTATCAAAATCAAAGTTTTTATGACAGTATATTGAGTTTGAAACAAGATTTACAGGCAAATTGTATCCTAAAATTGATTCACTAATTCCTAGTACCATAATTCCATAATCTGATAGTCTACTTAATAGTGAATTGATAATTTGCGACACTTGCTGTTGGTTAAAGTAAATTAACACATTTCTACAAAAAATAACATCAAATTTTTCTTTTGTAAATTGATTATCAAGTTTTAACAAATTAGCAACTTCAAACGTTATCGAATTTTTAATATGTGATTTTGGTTTAACAAAACTACTTAACTCTCCTTTTCCTCTAAGCCAATTTCCATGTACATAATAAAGTGGAACTTGGGATAGTTCTTTAAATTCGTACACAGAATTTTGCGCATATTGAACAGATTCATAATCAACATCTGTACCTAAAATTTTATAGTCAAAATCTTTTAATTTATTTTGAGTTTTAAGCTTATTAAAAAACATTGCGAGCGAATATGCTTCTTGGCCTAAACTACATGCGGCACTCCAAATTTTAATTGTTTTATCTTTTTTATGATTTAAAATATTATTAATTAATTTATATTCAATATCTTCAAAATGAAAATACTCTCTAAAAAAGAATGTATGATGAGTGGTTGCACAAGAAATAAGCATTCTTTTTTCGGTTACTAAATTTTTTTCTAAATAATCAAGATAAGAAGCTGGCTCTTTAATACCGAGGATTGAAAATCTTTTTAACAAACGATTTTGGATCATGGGATAATTTTTTTCAGTTAACTGATTTCCAGTTTCATCATAAACAATTTTAATAATTTTAGGAAGAATTTTCTTCCATTCAGCATCCATTAAAGCTCCTCAAAGCGAGAATCATTATAAGAAGGAACTTCTTTCTTTAAGTTATCTTTTTTTTCTGAATTTGGAGGAGAACTTGATTTTTTATCAGTTTTAAAAGAATTTTGATTGTTATTTTTAGGTTTAATATCATGATCATTTTTATTATCAATAATTATATTTTCTAATTTTATATCACTATTTTCTCCATGAATAATGAGTAATAGTTGAGTTGCAACGTTACCAATTGCAACACTTTGCGTTAAAAGCTCGTCTGCTGTAGAAGAAGATTTTTGGGCAATGGTTGAATTTTGATGCGTGACAGAGTCTAATTCATTCATAGCATTATTGATTTCTTGCACACCTTTCGCTTGTTCTTGAGCAGAATTCGCAATTTCATTCACTAAATTATTAACTTCTTCTGAGTTTACATATATTTTTTCAAATACATTAGAGCACTTTATACTTATTTCTTCGCCTTTTTTAACAGAATTTTCAGATTTTTTAGAAATATTTTCAATATTACTTTTTGTTTCATCTATAATACTTTTAACTTTATGCAAACTATTATCAAGCATTGTTGAAATTTCGGTTGAGGCCGTACCGCTCATTTTAGCAAGATTTCCAACCTCTTCGGCAACCACAGAAAAACCTCTGCCATGCTCTCCTGCTCGTGCGGCTTCTACAGATGCATTAAAAGAGAGAAGCTTGGTTTGAAATACAATTTCATTAATCACTTTTGTTTTATTTTCAATTTCTGAAATTAAATTGACAATTTCTGAAATTCTTTTATTGCCTTCAAAAAATTCCTTTAGAACTTCGTCATTACTGTGTTTTATCTGCTTAATAGAAATTAACATCTCATTGACTATATTTTTACCTTCGCGTACTTTTTCTTTGTTTTCATCCGATTTTTTTCTTGATAAATCTGCCATTTCTGATGATTTATTCATCATAACACTAATTTCATTTACCGCCGCCACTGTTTCTTGCAGCGATGCTGCTTGCTCTGTTGCCGCTGCAGAAAGTGCTTGACTATCTCCAGAAGAATCCTGAGATGCTTTTTTTAGCAAATGGTTTCCTTGCGACATTTTATTTGCCAAATCTATTAAATGGTTAACAAGATTTTTAACTAATAAACTACTAATAAATACTGTTAAACTTATTAAAATAATAAAAGATAAAATAAAAATAATCTTTGTAAAATTAATTTCAGATAACATTTCTTCTTCTGAAACTGAAAGAACAATTCTCCAACCTAAGTTATCAACTATTTTTTCGCCCACTATATTTTTTAATCCTTGAGTATATTTTTTTCCATTTATAGAGTGTTCAATCTGCCTATAATGATCTTTTAAGAATTGAGGATTTTTTTCTGTATCCCATTCTTTTAATAAATTAACAACATTTAATTTTTTTTCATCGTGCACAACATCTGTATTTCCATTATTTTGAGAAGGAGAATAATCAAATAAAAGCATACCATTATTACTTAATAATTTAAATTCTGCCGATTTTTTTTCTTCTTCTATAAATTTTGGAAATACACGGGTAATCACTGCCTCTACCCACATAAAATCAGCATGCGTACTGATAACTCCTATAGCCTCTCCTTTGGAATTGTACACAAAGGTAGAAAATATTGATGCAAAAGCTTTATTTTGGTAAGATTTTTCAATTATATCAGAAAAATTTGGATTTTGAAATGCAACAGATGTGAATCCCTTTTTTTCATCTTCTAAAAAACGTTTTTCTACAACATCTTTAAACCACTTTGTATTTTTATAATTGTATTTGTATAAAATATCATTATTGATTCTTTTTCCTTTAGGAGAAATACTATTTACTGCAACCAAATTGCCATTTAAATCACAAACCATTATTAAATTGTAAATTCCATAAAATTCGACTATTTTATTTAAGTAACTTGTACCTTCAAAATTACTATAGCCATTACTTGCCAGATTTTTAAAATACAGAGAAAAAGCTTTTATATCTCCATACCGTTCAAAAAATTGATCTTGAATCGCTTCAGAAATTGATGATGCATCTTGTAATAATTGAATGTCTTCATTTTTTTCTTGCTTAGCAAACACTAAAAAAAGTAGAGTTAATGCAACTAAACCTGTTATTAACACTCCGCCAATACAAAGAATCAGTATTTTAATTTTAAGACTTAATGAATTAAATTTTTTCATAAGTTTTAACCATTCCCCTCTTTTTGCAAGTGGACCAAATCTTCAATGCTTAAAGTTTTTACCAAATTTATTAGCAAAATAATTTGTCCCTTAATATCAACAATACCTTCAATGTAATCATTAAAAATACTCGATTGCATGTCTGGTTTTGGTAGAATTTTTTCTTCTTCTATATTGATTACAGAATCTACAGAATCAACCAATACACCAATTATAATATTGTCTAAATCACAAACTATAACAGAATTTTCTTCTGTTCCCTTAGATGTAATACTTAATTTTTTTCGCATATCTATTACACTAATGACTTTACCTCTTAAATTCATAATTCCACAAAAATAATTTGGTGTATAAGGTATTTGTGTAAATTCTGGAACCGCAATGACTTCTCTCACTTGAAGCAGTGGAATACTAAATACTTCGTGACCTAAACTAAAACAAAGAAAACGCTCGTCTGTTAAGTTAATTTTTTTTGCAATCTCATGATTTGCTGTCATAGTTCAATCCTATTTTTACTTCGCTGAAAATTTTTCTGAAAAGAATGACTTAATACCAAATCACCAATTTCTAAAATTGGTGCTGCTTTGCCATCACCTAAAATAACACTGCCAACTATGCCTTTTTCACAACGAAGCTCTTCTCCTAAGGACTTTGTCACAATAGACTGAATAGCAATTATTTTATCAACTACAGCAGCAATTTTTTTATCGTTGCTTTTAATAATAAAAACAGATTTATCGGTATTTTTAATTGAATTATTTTCTTTTTTAATATTTCCAAAACCTTCAGACAAATCAAAAATAGGAATCTCTTCGTTACGTAATATAATAATGCTATCAATATTTGATATATATTTAATTTTGCATTTACTTAAACTCATACATTCAACAACTTGATTTAATGGTATAACATATTTTTTGTTTGAAATTTCTGTAATAAATGCATCCATTATTCCAATAGTTAGTGGAATTCTAATTTTAAATTTTGTTCCTTCATTAATTTTTGATTTTATTTCTATTTTACCATTTAATTCATCAATGGTTGTTTTAACAACATCCATTCCTACTCCACGCCCAGAAATTTCTGTTGTTTCTGCTTTTGTCGAAAAGCCTGGAGCAAAAATTAATTTATAGCATTCTTCATCTGTTAATTTTTCTGTTCCTTTAATTAATCTTTTTTTCACAGCACTTTCGTATATTGTCTGAGGATTCATTCCTGCTCCATCATCTTGAACAACCAATACAAGATCTCCAGACTCATGACTTGCCGTTACATTAATTGTGCCAACTGTTGCTTTATTTTTACTTATTCTAATTTCTTCGTTTTCTATACCATGGTCAATAGAATTTCTAATCATATGCATTAAAGGATCTGCTATTTCATCTAAAATAAATTTATCAATCTCTGTATCTTCTCCATTAAATTTTAAATCAATTTTTTTGTTTAAAAATAATGAGGTATCATGAGCTGTTCTAGTAAGTTTTTGAAAAACTGGTTTGATTGAAACCAATCTTAAACTCATAATAATATCTTGAACCTCTTTAGTAATTTTATAAAGAAGCCTATACGTATTTTTTAGTTCATTAAAGTCTTTATTATTAATTTGCTCTTCGATCATGCTTTCAATAATTACAATTTCTCCAATATTATTTTGTAGTCTTTCTATTCTAGATATAGAAACTCTTATAACGTCATCTACGTTTTCTGGTTTTTTATTTTCTTTTTTCTTAACTTTATTAATATTATTATTACTTACAATAATTGGATGTTCCTCTTTTTTAGGTACATCACTACCAAAAAAACCAAATTCTTCTTTTATTGGAGGATTTTCTTCAATTACAATTTGTTTTTCTTGTTCAGTATTTTGTCCCGTTTCCTGTTCTACTCCTTGGTTTGAATTTCTATTTTCAATAAAATCTTTTATTTCGCTAACTAATATTTTGTAATCTGAGGTATATTGATTATTATTTTTTAACTCACTAATAATAAGTTTAACTTTATCATTTGCTTTTAATAAAAGATTGACTAATTCATTGTTAACAGAAATTTCTTTATTTTTGAGTTTTAAAAGTAAGGATTCTAAATTATGAAGAATTTCTGAAACTTCTAAAAAACCAACAGCCTTCGCGCTCCCTTTTAAATTGTGCGCAAGTCTAAAGCTTCGAGACAATAGATCTAAAGGAGTATTTTCTGAAAATTGTAAATAAACTTCTTCTGCTTCTTCAAGATTAATATCTGACTCTTGAAAAAACGTGTTTATCAATTCTTTTTCAAAATCGTCTGCCATTTTAACAACCAACTATTCTAAAAAATTTATGCCCACGCAGAATATCGTTTAAAATGACGTTTTAAGTTAATTATAATTAAAGACATGTCAATTTTATAACATTTTTTGTTTATTTAATAAAATTTTTTGATTTATTACATAGCTCTACGGTATTGTCCGCCCACTGCATACAATGCTTGTGTAATTTGACCAAGTGTCGCATAACGCGTTGTGTTTAATAGCTCTTCAAATACATTACCGTTTTTAAGAACAATATATTGTAATTTTTTTAATGCTTCTTGAGATTTTTGCATATGTTGTTTTTTAAAATGATTTAGTCTATTTATTTGTTCTGATTTTTCTTGATAATTGGCTCTTGATAAAGGTATATGAGTTTTATTATTTTCAGTTGCATTAGTGTTTAAGTAGGTATTGACTCCAATAATTGGCAATTGGCCAGAATGCTTTAATGTTTCGTAATACAAGCTTTCTTCTTGTATTTTACCTCGTTGGTACTGCGTTTCCATGGCTCCTAATACACCACCTCTACTTGATATCCGCTCAAATTCTGCCAAAACAGCGGCCTCAACATCATTGGTTAAAGCTTCAATAAAGTAACTCCCTTGCATGGGGTTTTCATTTTTTAATACCCCATACTCACGAGCTAAAATAAGCTGAATTGCCATACTTCTTCGCACACTTTCTTCGGTAGGTGTGGTAATCGCCTCGTCATAAGCATTTGTGTGCAAAGAATTGCAGTTGTCAGATAAAGCCAGTAACGCCTGCAGTGTGGTGCGAATGTCGTTAAACTGCATTTCTTGGGCATGCAACGATCGCCCACTTGTTTGAATATGGTACTTTAATTTTTGAGAACGTTCGTTTGCTTTATATCGCTCTTTCATCGCTATTGCCCAAATTCTACGTGCCACCCGACCAATCACAGAATATTCGGGATCCATTCCATTACTAAAAAAGAACGCCAAATTAGGCGCAAACTCATCAACGTGCATTCCTCTACTTAAATAATACTCAACATAGGTAAATCCATTGGCAAGAGTCAATGCAAGCTGGGTAATAGGGTTTGCCCCCGCTTCAGCAATATGATAACCAGAAATACTGACTGAATAATAATTTTGCACATTATTTTTAACAAAAAATTCTTGAATATCACCCATCATTTTTAACGCAAAATCAATAGAAAAAATGCAGGTATTTTGTGCTTGATCTTCTTTTAAAATATCTGCTTGAACTGTTCCCCGAACCTGGCCCAATGTGTAAAAATAAGCGCTGCGGTATTCTTCTGGGGTAAGAGCTCTACCAACTTTTATCTCTTCTTTGGCAACTTGCTGATCGATTGCTGCATTAAAAAACAACGCAAGCAAAATTGGTGCTGGCCCATTTATAGTCATACTCACGCTGGTATTTGCTTCACACAAATCAAATCCTTTATAAAGAAGTTTCATGTCATCTAAGGTTGCAATACTCACACCGCTTTCACCAATTTTTCCATAAATATCGGGTCTTTCATTTGGCTCATCGCCGTATAACGTGACACTATCAAAGGCGGTAGAAAGTCTTTTTGCCGTGTCGCCTTGAGTTAAAAAATGAAACCGGTTGTTTGTTCTTGCAGGACCGCCTTCACCTGCAAACTGCCGTTTTGGATCTTCGTCTGAACGTTTAAAAGGAAACACTCCAGACGTAAACGGAAAAAATCCAGGTAAATTTTCGTTTCTTAAAAATTTTACAATATCTCCATAGTTTTCAAATTGTGGTAAATGTAACTTTTTAATTTTTAATCCAGATAAAGAAACAGAATAAGTAACTACTTCGTATTTTTTGTCTCTAACATAATAACTATAAACATCACCTTCGTAATTTTGTTTTAAGCTATTCCAATTTTTTAAATTTTCTATTAAATATTGCGGCAATAAATTCCATAATTTTTTTGATTCATCTTCAAAAATATTTTTTAAACTCAATTTATTAATAATTTCTTGAGATTTTTCGAGTGAATATATATAATTTGCATTTTTAACATGCTCATTGGTTTGTTCATGATAATTTTTAATAGTTTGCGAAATTTCATTTAAATAATTTGACCTATTTTGTGCTATGATTGATGAAATATTTGTTGATTTTTTAGCAATTTTCATTTGCACCTTATCTTGCCAAACATTATCATTTGATTTTTTATTTAGTAACTTTAGCAAACTTTTATATAAAGCATTAACACCATCATCATTAAATTTAGAGGCTATTGTACCAAAAATTGGATAATCTTCTTCTAAAATATTTCTGTTTCCTGCAAACCTAGTACGCCTAATTAACGATTTTACATCTCGGTATGCATCTTCAGATCCTCTACGATCAAACTTATTGATTGCAATAAAATCTGCAAAATCGAGCATATCAATTTTTTCTAGTTGTGTTACGGCTCCAAATTCACTTGTCATGACATACAAGCTCAAATCAGATACATCTAAAATTCCTGTATCACCTTGACCTATACCACTTGTTTCAATAATAATTAAATCAAACTTTAACGATCGCGCAAGACATATTGCTTCTTTTGTAACTGAAGACAGTTCATTTTTACTACCTCTTGTAGCAAAACTATGCATAAATATATTTGAATTATAAACCGCATTCATGCGAATACGATCTCCAAGTAATGCTCCTCCTGATTTTTTTTTCGAGGGATCAACACTAAATATACAAATTTTTTTCTCAGGAAACTCTAAAATAAATCGTCTAATAATTTCATCGGTAAGACTACTTTTACCAGCTCCTCCTGTACCTGTTACACCTAATACAAGCGGATAATTTTTTTGCCTTCGCTTAGAAAAATCAACATTTGCATTATCAATTTGTAACCGAATTTCTGACGGCAAATTATTGATATCATGTTCAATGATTGATAATGCTCTCGCAAATTTTAAATTTTCTGAAACTGATATTTTTTTATTTTTAAACTCTTGCGGCCATTCATAAATTGAAAAATCTGATTTTTGAAGCATATCGCATAACATGCCCTCTAAGCCCATTTTTAATCCATCTTCTGTAGAATAAATTCTTGTTATTCCAAAATCATGCAGATTTTCAATTTCTTGAGGAAGAATAACACCGCCTCCTCCTCCAAATATTTTTATATCTTGACGGCCATTTTTATTTAATATCTCTTTCATATACTTAAAAAATTCGACATGGCCTCCTTGGTAAGAACTTACAGAAATTGCTTGAACATCTTCTTGAATTGCAGCATTAACTATTTCACTTACGCTACGATTATGTCCAAGATGAACAACCTCAACACCTCCTTGCTGCAGAAGTCTCCGAATTATATTAATGCTCACATCATGACCATCAAACAAAGCCGTTGCAGTCATAAATCTCACCTTGTTTTTAAGTTTATAATTAAAACTTGTCTCCATGGCTTCATTTCCTATATGGTTTCGTTATATTGGATCATTCTGCTAATGATACCGGCTATTTTTTTTTAATTATAGCGTAGTTTCTTTAATTTATAATAATTATGGAGAAAATTCAAAATGTGGCCACTTTCTGGAAAAGAAATTTATCGAGCCATTACTCATGATGAAAATAGTTTAAATGTGTTTGACAATTGTATAATACTTGGAGTTTCTAGCGACAGTCGAAAAATTACACCAAATAATCTATTTGTTGCAATTCAAGGTGAACAATATGATGGACACGCTTATTTAGCAGAATGTTTTGAAAAGGGTGTGCAAATTGCTTTAGTTCACAAAGATTCCGAATTTATTAAAAAGCTATCACCAGAAAATCAAAAAAAATGTATCCAAGTAGAAAATGTCATAGATAAATTTAGAAATTTTGCAAAATTTATGCGCAGTAGATTTGATTTTCCTGTCATTGCCGTTGCTGGAAGTAATGGCAAAACAACTACAAAAGAAATGATTTTTAGTTTGTTAAATAGCGAAACAGAAAAAGTCACTAAAACCGAAAAAAGCGAAAATGGCTTTTTAGGAATGGCATTAACTCTTTGTCAAGAAGCTCACAATATCAGCTCTCCTCCGCATGCCCTAATTCTAGAAATTGGAATTGATGAAGTTGGCGCTATGGCACAACATGTGTCACTCAGCACACCTCATATTTCTTTAATTACTGCATTAGGACCAGAGCATCTTGAACGATTGATTGATTGGGACACAGCAGCCTCAGAAGAACTTATTTTATTTCAAAACCTGAATTCTAAAAAAATTTGGCAACTTAGTGACCAAAAATTGCTTACAGAATTTAATCACCAAATTGAAAAAAATTCTTGTAATGACAAAAATGCAATTTCTACAATTAATGATTATATTATTATCGAAAAAAATAATTTTGAAAAAATTGAGAATAAAGACAAATTATTAAATTTTGTAAAAAAAATTATTATTTGGGAATTAACTCAATCATCTAGTTTTGATAACACAGTTAAATTTGAAATTCTACCAAAAGAAAATCATTACAAAAATTGTGAATTTAAAATATTGATGCCCAGCATTCATAACGTGACAAATTTTGCATTAGCATTTTCTGTCGCTATAATGCTTAATAAATCGATAAATTATATACAAGAGTGCTGGAAAAACTTTACAATACCGCCAATGCGCTCAAATATTAAAAAATTAAAAAATGGCAATATCTTATTTGATGATACATATAACTCAAGCCCTATGAGCCTTGAAGCCGCTCTGCACTTTTTTGATAATAAAGATTTTTACAATAAAGAAAAACTTATTATTCTTGGCGATATGCTAGAGCTTGGAACTGAGTCAAAATACTGGCATGAAAAAATTTTTTATTCGCTTAAAAATTTACAGAACTCCTACTTGTGCCTATACGGCTCTGGAATGTATGATTGTTATAAGCTTCTTAAAAATATAGAAGATGAGCTAATTTCTCTTAATAATACTAAGATTTATTGGCTTGCAAAATCTGAAGATCCCAATAAGTTTTTAAGTGAAATTAAAGTAAATCTTTTAGATTTTTTAATCCTTGTTAAAGGAAGCCGGGGCATGAAACTTGATAGGATAGTAAAAACAATAGAAAAAAATTTTTGATTATACTGCACTCTATCTAACATACGCAGTTTTGAATTTCGGGAGGTGTATTTATGCGACCTGAAGTACTTCAAAATGAACTATTAAAAATTCTTGAAGGCTCTTTTACCGAAAGATCATCTCATAACAAAGATGATTTTGTTCTTTCTCTCAACGAAGATCAAATGTTTAAGCTATGGAATATACTAGGAGAAGAACTTGGGATTGATCTTTCTCTCGCAACAGCAGATCAAAGAAAACTTTTGTTTGAATCGTGCGAAAATGGCAAACACATTGCTGCAAGAGATTTTAGTTCATTGCTGTGGTTAGTTTATTACAGTGATGCGGCGTATCAATAGCTCATTTTAATATTTTCCTTTACATTTTTTAAATTTTTAGAATATTATGTATTTTTAAATATTTTTAATTTGATCTATTAAAATTAAACAGTTAAAAATATTTTTTAACTTTAAAATTGAAAAAAAGATTTTAATCGGTTACAGCTATCTTTTGTTATTAAGCACTTAGTTTTCTAAGATAAATTTATATTTTAGAAAAAAGAATTGCATTTTTTAAAAACCATCCGGTTTTATATAAAATTAAAAATTATAAATTAAATGAGCTGCTTAAATAATAAACGAAAGTATAAAAATGAAGAATTATCGTCACAACACATCTCTACTTAAAAAAATTAAAAATTATTTTGACCCTCGTAATATCAAATCAACTGCAAATTTTCAAAAAAGAGCATATGTTATGAGTGCTATTTTTTTTGTCGCACTCATTTGCATTTTAATTAGGTATGCATGGCTGACTTTTTTTCCAACTTCAATTAGAACAAAACTCATTGCAACAGGTTCAAAACAATTTGAAACTAGTATAAATTTATCAAATCCTAGAGCAACAATCACCGACCGCAACGGAAAAGTTCTTGCCGTAAGCGTGCCGAGCACAAGCATTTTTTTGTTAACTAAAAAAATGCCGAAAGATAAAGAAACACTTGAAAAAGTTTCTAAACAACTAAAAATTCCTCTGCAAGAATTATTAAGTTACCGTAATGAAAAAAAAAGTTTTATTTGGATTAAACGTCAAATGACGCAGAGTGAGTTTCAAAAAATTGGATCGTTAAAAAAATGGAAACACTTTATAGATACTGTTGATGAGCCCAAACGCGTTTACCCAGAAAAAGACCTTGCTGCACATCTTATTGGTTTTGTAGGATCAGACGGACAAGGACTAGAAGGTATAGAAAAAGTTTACAACTCAAGACTGAGCGCAAAAGCAATTAAAGTTGATGTTGCACGAGACGCCATGGGCAGAACCTTTGTTTTAGCTCCCAATGATGCTTCAAAACCTGCACAACATATTCCGCAACTAAACTTGTCAATTGATATTTCAATTCAACAATTTGCACAACATTCATTACGCGAAGGTGTCATACGCTCCAAAGCAAAAGGCGGAAGCGTAATTGTTGTCGATGTCACCACCGGAGAACTCCTTGCAGTGGCAAGTTACCCAACCTACAACCTAAATACTCCTCCACAAAACGATCCCGAAGCAAGACGCTTTCGTCCTGTGATGGACGCAATCGAATTAGGCTCTGTGGCAAAACCGATGTGGATTGCCAAAGCTCTTGATCTTGGGCTGATTTCTCCGAGCACACGCTTTGATGTGACAGGAGGAAAAATGGCAGTACCGGGTGGTTTTATTCGCGACGATCACCCCATGAAAATATTAGATACTCAAGGAGTTTTAAGATATAGTAGCAACATTGGTATGTATAAAATCTCTCAAAAAGCAGGACGAGAA
Organism: Spirobacillus cienkowskii; assembly: GCF_037081835.1. Classification (GTDB taxonomy): domain Bacteria; phylum Bdellovibrionota_B; class Oligoflexia; order Silvanigrellales; family Silvanigrellaceae; genus Silvanigrella; species Silvanigrella cienkowskii. Next base: position 2,112,996 of record NZ_CP146516.1, read on the forward strand.
AAATTTTATGATTCACTTATGAAAGTGGGGTTTGGTCGCTCGCCTGGCACAGGGTTTCCTGGCGAATGGAAGGGACGAATTCATAGGCCAGAAACCTGGAGCGAAATGCGTTTTGCAAATATGTCTTTTGGCCAAGGTTTTGCCATATCACCATTACAGCTTGCGCATGCTTTATCAATTATTACTGGAGGGGGCGTGGATAGAGGAATCAATCTACTAAAGCGCGAAAATTACTCTTCAGAAGAAACAGAAGTTGGTCCTCCACTTCAATTTATCTCCCCAAAAACGAGTAAAGTTATTGCCAGAATGATGGGTAACGTTACAGAAGAAAGTAACGCAGGAAGAATTCCTGGAGTATTTGTTGGTGGCAAAACGGGAACGGCACAAATTTGGTCAAAAAAAGATAAAGCCTATTCAGAGCGCACAGCCGTTTTTGAAGGAATTATTCCTGCAAACAATCCAAAGCTCGCAATCATTGTTGTTCTTGACGAAGTGAAAGTACGCCCCGCATATGGCGCACTACTGGCAGGACCCGTGTTTTCTGATATTGGCAAAAAAACAGTTCACTACTTAAACTCGCAAGGAATATTTAATGTTGAACCATTCACCAATGCCTATCTAGATAAAAATATAGACAAAAATACACCTATTCAATAGCTTGACTTTGATATATCAATTATGCATAGATACCTAGCCACAGTCAACTTTTAAGGCTGATTAAGCTTTAAGTTTAAATAAGGACTCATAGTGAAGTGGATATCACGCAGGCCTCCGAAGCCTGAAGCGCAAGTTCGATTCTTGCTGGGTCTGCCATTTAGATGTATTTTTACTTTCTCTGTTTTTTGTTAAATAATTAATCTTTTTACCTAATATAGAGTTTCTGTTAAGATATAACTATTTTAAATCTCTGAATCAATAAATTCACTTCAAAAACTATTATAGTTTTTCATTCAATATTTCATTTGCAAAGTAATCACTCAAAATTAGTCAAAGGAAATAGATTTTTTATAGATTTTTTTTTCTTCAATACTATTCATTAACGCAATTAAGCTTCTTCCAACTGCATGGGATAAATTCACTGGTACAGCATTACCAATTTGTTTATATTGACTATTTATAAATCCAACAAAACTCCAAGCATCAGGAAAAGTTTGAATTCTAGCATATTCTCTGACTGTTAATGGTCTAGTTTCTTCAGGATGACAACGTTCAGTCTGATTCTGAGCAGGAGCACAGGTAAGAGTTAAACTCGGCTCATCCCAAGAAAGCCTACGAGCCATACCAGTTTTACCTCCTCCAAGAAAATAACTTTTTTTCATGTACTCTCGTTGTATTTTATCTGGTAAATCTTTCCAATATCCTCCTTGAGGAACTAAAGACATTATTTCTTTTTTTCTTTTCACATAAACTTGTCCTTCTGAGTTGGGCACATCAGAATCAAATAATTCACCTGCTTTTAGCGCATCTTTTAATGTAAAAATTTTTTTATAAGGTGCTGGCCAAGAAAATTTTGAATATTTAAAAAGATCATTCCTAATTCCAACTAAAAATAAACGTTCCCTTTTTTGAGGAACTTGATAAAAGATAGCTTTCAACACGTGTGGTTCAATTAATGTATAACCCAATTCGTGTATTATTGATTTCATAGAGGCAAGGGTTCTACCTTCATCATGCTCTAACAAGCCTCTAACATTTTCCCCCAAAAAAACCTTTGGTTTTATTTCTTTAATTGCTCTTGCAAATTCAAAAAATAATGTTCCTCTTGCATCTTCAAAACCAAGTTTATTTCCGGCATAAGAAAAAGCTTGGCAGGGAAATCCACCAGATACAAAGTCAATATTATTAAATTTAGTAAAATCTACATTTTTAATATCACCTTCTATAACATTCCAACTAGGTCTATTAAACCGAAGAGTTTTACAGGAGTCTTTGTCTACTTCATTTACAGCAATTGTGGTAAATCCAGCTTTTTCCAATCCAATCGCTAAACCTCCCGCACCAGCAAATAGTTCAATAGATTGATAAGGTCTTAATGGCTTTATTTTTAATTCCTTATCCCAATTTGAATATGCCATTTCTTTAAATATTTTAAATTCATCAAGCTCTGATAAATTTGATATACTATATTCTTTTCTGCCAGTTATAGGGTTTTTAACTGGTTTGATTTTTTCGTTTTTTTCCCACTTTGATATTGTAGATTTAGATACAGAAATAATATCCGCAAATAATTCTGCTGAAATTGTGTTATCGTTATTGCTGAATATTGAGACCATTTTTAAATCCTTCATACTTTTCAAAAGTCAGTAAATATATACTTTTTAATAAGTGCTTATCAAGTTTATTTAAATTATCAAATATTTCATTTGAAGCTTTTACAGGATTTTCATTATTTACGACATCATCTATAATTATAGGTATTTTTTCACATAATTTTTTAAAGGCAAATTTGTCTCCAGTAACAATTTCATAAAATCTATCCATAGATACTTTCCTTATGCGAGGATCGCATACCTTGACTTCGTCAATGGTAGTCTCCCAAGGTATATTTTGACTTTTTTTGGCAATAACTTCAACCAAAAAACTGGTAGCATTAGGATTTTTCAAAATTGCGCTTTGTAATTTGATATATACGCTTTTAGCTCCTCCAGAGTTCATTGTATTATGCTTATTTTTTATTTCTACATAATAATGTTTATCTTTATTAATTACATCAAAACCTGCTTTTGGAACTTCCCAACCACTAAAAAATTTAAAGATATTTTGATGAAAATATCCTATTTGATTGCTATTAGATTTATCAATCTGCCTTATTACTTCTTGCTCAATTAAGTCTTTTATCGGCATTCTATAAATTTTAGCATCGAAGGTCAATTTTATTGGATCTACTAAATTACTATTAAATTTATAAAAATCTATTGTGAGTCTATAATCCAAAACTGTTTTTTTTACATGATTGTAAATATCCTCATCGCTAATAAAACCCAGATTATACTCTTTTTTTTGTATTTTCATTTTTTACCTTTTTCAATCCTTTGAAAAGTTAAATATCACTTCATGGTGGGCTATATACTAGAAGTGTCTATTTATTGCAAAAAATAATAAATTTTAAATTCAATAAACTCTACCAACCATACCGTACTAGCTCCACAAAAAATTTTGTAATCCCAAATTCATTGCTTAACAGATTGGCAGGTTTTTTACTCGTTTGAGGTGTCTAAATTGATATTATAAAATATTAAAATCAAATAAATTTTAAGCAAAAAGAAAAAATGAGACAAAGTCAGTTCGATTCTTGCCCAGCCTGCCATTTAGATGTACTTTTATTCCTTTTCATTTTAAAGAAAGATACAAAATTATGCAAATTTATAATCCACTCTATTTATAACTAAATATAAATAATATTTTTTATATAAAGAAAATTTAAATGGATGATTTTATAATAAAAGAGCTAAAAATATTTCAACTAAATGAATTTAAAAAATTATTATCAACAGTTTTTTATTATGAAAAAACTAATACTTATAAATATTATTTAAGTTTATTTCCTATTTTCTTGCAAAAAATAATTAGAATGTTTGGACATGTTAGATATTCTAAATATTGGGTCGCCTTAAATAACAAAAAAGAGATAGTGGGTATTATTGGGATTTATTTTAGAAATTGCGACACAAAAGATGTCCTATGGGTTAGTTGGTTTTGTGTCGAAAAAAATATAGAAGAAAAGGAATTGGAGGAATACTTTTAAATCATGTAATTTTATTTGCTAAAGAAAATAATAAAACAAAATTTAAGATATATACTTCAAATCATGATAACGAAAAAAATGCACAGTATTTATATGAAAAATTTGGATTCTTGGTAATAGAAAAAAAAGAATTTGAATCTGGATATGTTAAAATATATAGAGAAAAAAAAATTAACTAATTTTTTTCATCCTCAAAAATTTGAGTACCAATGAATTTTAAAAATTCAGGAAAAATTCGTTTAAATTCCTTTAATTATTTTTTTTCTTTTTTTAAAACTAATCTCTAAATCACATTCCATCAACTCTGCTATTTGCGACATGGTCATAAGTGAAATGTTCTCTGTCTCATCCATCAGTCTATTGTATTGTCTGTTTGAAATATCAATTTCTCTACAAAATTGGTTCACTTCGATTTTATTTTTATTTCTAAATTTTGTAACATTTTTAATAATTTCAAGTTTATTTTTAGTAAATAAATCTTTTATTATCTTCCATTTTTCATCATATATTTTGTCTGTCTTGTGCTCAATTAAAGAAAACGATTTAGTTTTATTTTTTTTAGTATTACTCATAAAAAATTCTGCTTTTTTTATATTGACACTCTGAATTAAAATACCTATTTTAAATTAATTTTTCATGATATATTTCTGTTATCACATTTAAAACCCTACGTAGTATTTTTTCATTTTTCCATTTTATTTCTTACTTTCTCAGAAATTGATAAAATAATTTTTGCTCTTAATTTAGCTTTTTTCTTAGCATTACTTAATTCTTCTTCTGTGTAAAACTTTTCCATTAATTTATCGAATTTTATTGTTTTTTTTGTCTTCACTTTTTATCTCATTAAGTCTATTAATTTATCTCCACTATTTAATAATAAAAGAGGGAGAAAATTCAAGTTTCTTAGTTTATGATTATAACTATACCCCTTATAATCAAAATTGTACAATTTTGATTATAAGGGGTCAAGGGAAAATCAACAAACAGAATAATGACTGTAGCCAAAACCTAATCTTACAAAAAATATCTCATTTTCCACAAACTCTAACAAAAATATCATGATTAATGATACTTATTTAAGAGTCTCAACATTTAAATTTGTATTCAATGAAACAGAAATAACATATTCGTTGTTTAAATATTTTTTATTCACCCAATTTTCAAAATCTTTAATATCAAAGTCTTTTGCTAATTGATTTATTTTACCTTGATCATAAATATTATTTTCACCAAGCATTACATTATAATATAGATAATCAAGTTTCTTATCATTATCAAATAAATAATACTCTTCATCAATTTTTTGTTCTGCATTTAATACATTGCTAACTGATTGCTTAACAATTTCATTAAAATTTTCATTGTTATCTTTTAAATTCATAATACTAAACGAATCTAAAAAATAATTGTTACTAGGAAAATCCATGTTTTCAATCATAATAATTTTATGCTTATCATTTTTTGCATATATAGAATAATTATTTGAAATAGCTTTACTTAAAACTGATCTGTAGATAATATCTTTTGCAGTGTAATTAAAATTTGGAAATAATTTTATATCTAAATTCATTTTACTAATTTTTTTATCTTTTACCTCACAAGAAATATCTTGATTTACCAAATTTAGCCCAGCTAATACAAGTTTTTTTACATCGACATAAGGAACAGGAGAACCATTGGGCAAAACATCGACAAACTTTGACAGCTTGTTAGCGATAAATTCTGGTTTTAGTTTACTTTCAACAATAATAATAATATTATTAGAAGTAAAAAATTTAGAATAATATTCTTTTACTTTTTTATTATTAACACGCAAAATCTCTTCATTTGGGTCTCTTTCTATTAGTTTTTTATCTTTTAAACATTTAAAAAAACTTAAAAAAAAGCTATTATTAAACTTTAAATCCATATAATTTCGTACATCATTTTTTGCTTTTTCAATACCAGAATTTGACAAATCTGGGTTTTTAATTGCCTGAAATGCATTGCTAATTACAAAATCAAATTTTTCTGGATCAAACTCATACGAAAATTTTATGTAATTGAACGTTTGAAAAAGTTCATCATTTGCTACATAAAAATCATTTAATTTAGAAGATGACTTACTATTTAAAAAGATTTTCTCTGACAAATATGGATTTAAGGGAATAGCATACACTTTTTCTAATTCTCTACTATTTCCAGCATTGACTAAAATATTTAAAATAACCTCATCAGTCTCTCCTTCAAGGACAACCAATTTTAAACCATTTTTAAATTTATATTTGTAAAACGACTGATTTTCATCATTATAAAAACTATCTTTACCAATAAATTCGAAAAGATTATTTTTTTTTCCCTGATTTGCTTTAACAGAAAGGTTAAAGAACATAAATAATAAAGTTATTAAAATAATACGCACAAAAATCTCCATGTAAAAATAGTTAAAATACAACCTTGATATAAATACAGAAGTTTTTATATATTTTCAATTTTTATAATTTAAATATTTTTTTAGATTATAAAATATTTTTTACCATAACCATCATTTATGTGTTTTAACTTTGACATTAAATTAAAAAAAAATTATATTAAAAATTAAGCAAAAAATAAAATAAATTTTCTTGCTTAATTTTTAACAAATAAATAAAGAGAATGTCATGAAAAATAAAATAAATTTTCTTACTTTATGTCTTACTTTATATGCAGGTCAATCAGCTTACTCTTACGGATCTTATATATTTTGCACAAATAGCGCAGTCTCTGGATCAGATTACACGTTTAAAGGTATCGGCTGGAATTGGGCAAAAGGAACTAACGGTAGCAACTTACAAAATGCAGCTATCAATAATTATCAAAACCTTGTAAAAGTTTATCCTAAGGGGACTTGGATTAACGGTTCAACAGATCTCAATACATCATATAACTACTATCTACTCCTCGATAGTATCTTTGATAATAAAAATGCCGCAATTAATTTTTGCGAAGCATTAAAACAAAAATGCCAAAGTGATTGGGGTCCAACATTTACTGGAATTGGAGTTTCAACATGGGATATCCCTCATGCAGCATGGGGTTCTGTTTCTGTAAAATACAAAGTGCAATCTAATCGTAGTGAACGGCTTGCTTGCAAAAATTGGAAACACACAGAATACGAACCAATTTATTACACACCAGAGGATTATATGTATACTTTTACACCATTAATGCATTAAGTTAATACCATAAAAAAAATTACATATGTTTTTATCACTAACATATGTAAAATTTTTATTACTTATACTATTTAGACAACACAATCCCAATATTAAAAAATACTGATAATATTATAGTAAAAATTCGCAGCACTACCGTTGATGTAACTAGCAATAGAGCATATTTTGCTGCAAATTCATTAAAAATTCATAATCTCCATTCAGAAGAATGAATGCCAAATTTCTTTAAAGTAAAATTTAATTTTTTTATTTCATTTGAAGTTAATAAAAATTTAACTTTTTTAAGAAAATAAATACTTTTACTTCTTTGTGAAAAGTTTGCCATGAGTTGAAAATCACTTTCTATATCACAAATTTTATTATTAAAATTGGAAAGTTCAATAGAACATCTATGCATCATAAATTCAAACATATAGCTATAAATAATTGATATCAAATTTAATCTGTAATCTCTAACGCTTTTTTGCAAAACACGACTTAATAAATTTGTATGTCCAGGAAAAAAGAATTGATATAACTCTTTATAGTAATAAATATTTGTGCTTTTAAATGGAACATTATTAATATTGCTAAAATCGTCAATTATAAATCCCTTTTTGGTTTCAATAAATTTTTTAAAATCATATTCAATAATATGTTGTTTTGTTCTTGGATAGTTTATTAATATATCATATTCTTTGCTTAATTTAAAAGTCTCGTATTCATCTCCACTCATAAACATAAAAATTTCAGGATAAGAAAGAAAAAAACAAAGTTCATGATGCTTATTAATGAATAATTTAGATTTTGTATAACTCGAAAATTGATTTTTTACATGTCTGCTATTATTTAATCCTAAAAAAGCCTGCAAAAATTTATTTTTTTTATTAACACTCTGAATTGACAAACAAGTATTCCTACTAATATTATAAAGAAAATCTGAACTATAATAAACTTCGCAAATATCTCTAAAAGACCTAATTGTAAAAAATTCGGTATAAATATTTATCTTATATTTTTGCATTTTTAAAAATATATATAACATTTTTATTCCATCTTTATTGGCTCCAGCGATATTTAAATAATTAATAAATTCATTATATTGTTTTAGTTTTTGATACTCAGAAATACTTTTTGAATACATGGGTGAATTTGGAAAAAAGTTTTTTAAAACACCAGATAACCATATGCAATTTTGCAAGTGATCATCCGGAAACGGTAAAAAAACAAATTTTGTTTTACTTGACAAAAAGTTTAATGATCCAGAATCTAATGGCTCAAAAAAACGGGTCTTTTCTTCTACCGCAAGAGAAATTAGACATCTCCGAACACAGTCTGGAATTGTTGTGGTAGAATCAATTAATTCTGTTGTTTGTGAAGATCTTGCGGAAATAAAATTGCCTGGACCAGGAACAGGATCTATTAAAAACAGATCCATACAAAATTTATTTAAATATTTTTGTGCAATGTAATTTGCGGCTATAATACATGTTGTTCCTCCCCGACTAAATCCAATTAGATTAATTTTAGAAATTAAAATTTTTCTTTCTAAATGTAAATAATCTATAATTTTTAATGCTAATGTTGCATTTTGTGTCATTCCATTTCCAGTAACCTTATCCTTAAATTTCATTATCCCGCTATATTTATTATCTTTGTCTCGTGTTGTTAACCGAGACTTTGTGGGATCAAACACAATATTTGTAACTTCTTTATGAGTATGAGAGATTGGTGATATAGAAACACCATCAAAACAATAGTAATATTTATCAATACTGGTATTTATACTCTCTTGTCTTAAAGGAACATTGTGAGGCTTAGATATTGTAAAATCAAGGTAAATAGATGTTTGCTCCCAATACAAATCTGTGCCAGAAAAAATAAAGTAAATCTCAATATTTTTATTGCCAATAAATCCTAAATTTTCATTATTTAAACAATATTGATTATTTTCTAAATCCATAGTAACTCTCAATATTTAACCTAGTTTGTAAAATTTTTAAATTTACCTTTAAATAAAAAAAAGTAAACTTATTTAGATCTTTTATTAGCATAAAAATTAAACTTATACATTTAAAAAAAATATAATTGATTTTATAAAAACAAATAATTATTAAAAATTAAACTAAAAAATTTAGTAATAACATATTAATTTATAAAAATTTTTACGAAATTTAAATTTAAAAATTGTAAAGTTCTAAAAAATTACAAAATTCTGTTTTTAAAAAGTTTTCTAACAAATTTAAGATTTTTTTATTTATATGCTAGAATTAATGCATAAACTTAAAATACAGTGAGACTTAATGACATTTATTGCTATAAAGAATCGTTGTTATAATAAAAGTCGCGACTTTGAGGATTAAAATGTTTCGTTCAAAAAGCCCTATTGTCAGAAAAACAGATAAAATGACTTCATTTGTGACAGTACTATGGAGATATCTTATCTTATCTAGTGGATTTTGGGTTACGTTTTCCATAATTTGTTTTATATTTTTATATAATCCAGATTATGGTACCAATTCTAAAATAGACTTTTTTTCCTCATGGTTAGTCACTTTTCAATTTTTATTAGTCATAATTGGAGTTATCATTTTTTCTGGAATAATTGGAGCTATGATTTCTATACCTTCAATTATTCTTAAAATCATGATGAAAATTAGAGTTGATAAGAAAATTAACAAAGGTAGACAACCAATAATACTGATATATTTATCAACGTATTTTCCAATATTATTTTGTGTTTTTTCTCATATTATTGTATTGCTTATTAGTACAAGCACTGCTCCCCAATATATGCGAAATTGGTTTGATGATGATTATAAGATATACAAAACTCAACAAAAAATTTATTCAAAGTTATTTGAAACAAAATCATCTGAAATTAATAAAAAGTGGGAAGTAATTGCAAAAAAAATTTCTAATGATTCAAATATTGTTTTTCTATTACCTCATCATATCGTTAATAAAAAAAATTTATTAAAAGAAACAAGAAGTTTACTAGATTTTGAAAATAAGTGGATTATAAATTCGGCAACTAAGGAATCTATGATTTCATCAATATTAAGCGAAACGGAATTTCCTAGGGAAGATTTGTTTTCTCCAATTAAGTTTGATGAAATACCAAAAAAAAATAATAAAAGCCAACCTAATAGCTTAACATTTATTGGTATAAATGGAAAATCTGCTTTTAATTTTAATAATTTATTTAACAATTCTTATGTAAATTTAAATATACAAAATTCTTGGTTTAATGTTTTTTTAAATAGACTAGCATTATCGCAACCGCATCTGCTATTTTTCTTTAAAACTGGTTTTATCACGTCTTCATTTCAAGCTTGGAAATGGGAATATCTAATTAATAACAATGCAGATTTGCTAAGCTCATACTTAAATCATATAAATAGTAAAGATTCAAAAATAGTACATAACAATTTTTTACTATATTTAACTGAATTTGAGGCAAATAGCGAAAAAAATTTATTATCTTCAATTGATTGGCCTAATAATATTAAAAACTATGAAGTTGACTACAATATTAAAAAAATTGATTTTTATTTATCTAATTCTATTAAAACATTAACTAAATTTAATCATAAAAATATTTGGATAGTTCCTTATAATAGCAAAGACAACTCTATTCAATTAGGTGTTGGATTTTCAAATTATAACTCAAACGACAATTTAATGACATCAGAAATATTAGGACAAATCATATTTCAAGAAGAAAATTCTCAAAACTGTCATTCATTCACAACCAACTACGATCCTATAAAAGTAGATAAAGAATTATTGCAAAAAAACAACTATCTTCTTGACACACTTAATCAAAAAAAATTAGGTAAACCATCTATTTCTAATAAATACTATTTAATAATTAAAGATAGCATTAAATATGGAGTATTTTGTCAATCTTCTAAAACACCTCCTTATTTAGCAATTAAAAATGAGGAATTTTTTAGTAAACTAATTAATTATCAAGTTTTTAAAAATTTAAACTATCAAATTTTTATTGCTAATGAGAAAAAATTGAAATCAAACGATAAAGATCAATCAATTCAAAATAAAAATCCAAAAATTGAGTTAAATTTAAATAATTTTTACAGGCAATTTTTTATATATAAAATTCAATCAGATAATGCTATTACATTTTCTGAAGTATCTGAAACAGAATATGCCGAATTTATTAAAAACTATGGCACTGAGGTTAAAAATATTTTTCATTCTTCAATTAATTATTTAATTAAATAGGTTTAAACTATGCCTCTTAAAAGATCAAGATTATCTAAACTTTCATTTTATATCATTATTATATCAATAAGTATATTTTTAATTCTTGTCCTATTTTTATTTATTATCTACTTTTATCCTATTTCAACAATAAGTAACAATTTTAATTCTGCTCATTATTCAAGATTAGTTTCTCCATGGCCTATGTCATCACTTGATCAAGAATTGCTTGAACGAAGACGACTTAGAAGATATGCAAAATCAGAACAAGTTCGTAGAATGGAAAAGCAATTGCAGCGAATGGAAAATTTAAATATCCCAATTTATGATTTATTTTTAGATAACAATGCAGAAATCTATTCACAAAGATATGTTACTTCACCTGATGACACTTCATTTTTATGGCCAATAATTCCAGGTAGAAAAATATTTAATAATCTAAATAAACAAGAATTTAATAGAAAATCTGTATCTGTTATATTTCCTCATAACCAATGGACCCAAATTAATGAAGGTGTTTTGTTACTTGGTGGCGAAGAAATAAAAGCAACAATACCTCTTATAAAAGGCACTCGTTCATTTAGTTTTAATTTATTTTTATTAACACCAGGAAGTATTAGAATCAACGTTGGTCAATATGTTTGGGCTAAAACTTTTACAGATGATGATGTTCAAAAAAATATTAGACTTTCTATTCCTATTAATGATTCTACAGCTACAAGTATTAAAATTGTAAGTATTTCTTCAAGCTTTTATTTATTAAACGCAAATGTTGAACAACTCGAACATACTGGTAGATCTCCAATAAGAATTTCAAATTCTAGTAATTTTTGGTTACCAAACAATACTTTTGTTTTTACAAATCAAAAAAGCAGTAATGCTAAAACTGATGATGAAGACAACATGGTTGATGAAGAAGAAACTGATGAAAAACTACCGGATGAATTAAAAATTTATGATTCAAAAGAACCCAACCCACAAAACACAACCGATAATTCTAAAAATACTCAAAAAAATAATCTTGAAAATTCTCCAGATCCTTTAAAACAAGTTGCAAACCCTCAAATTTTTAGCAATGAACCTTATACTATAGCTTTTGGTTACAATATTTTATACATTCAAACACCAAAAATATCAGATTTAATTATAAAAAACAAAAAATTATTTTCTAAAATTGCTCCTAACTTATCTTCTTTAATAGAACAATCAGTAGTTTTTGAAAAAAATATTGCTGTTTCAGAAAGTAGAAGCGAGAACTTTAGAAAATTTATTTTTTCTGATCACAATTTTTTAACCTCAAGCAATACACCAATTACTAAAGAAGAAATTAATGGAAATATTTCTAAAAATGTTTATCAAGAACTTAGAAAATATGGCTATAAAATTGTAGGAATTTCTTATCCTGAAGCATTTTATTATAATGATAAAATATCAGAATCCACCGAATTTTCTAAAATATATGGAAGATGGCTCGAGAAAAATGACTGGAATTTTGCATATAAAAACGTAAAAATTGATGATAGAAATTTACCTGTTTCTGGGTTGGATGCCATATTTAAAACAAATGAAAAATCAATTGCCACTCCATTATCTAGCAGTGACTTTCCAATCATCTCGCAATTTTTAACAAACGTTGCAGAAAACATTGATAATGTTCCAGATTGGGGAGCAAACGAACTGCTTCTAATAAATAAAAAAGATTTATACATACCGAGAGCCGTTGAGGCTTTTCAACAATGGAGTAAAACAAAACAACAGTCTCGATTTCTTGCGCATATTTTACTTGATACCGATTCTGCATTAATCAGACCCACCATTAAAGATCTTGGCAAATCCTTAACCACAATTGGTGTTTCATCATTTTTAAATCCTAGTAAGATTAAAGAATTTGCTAACATTTCGTATATTGACAAAGCGATTGGACAATTGATTGATACCACAACAGCCAGAAAGTTTGAGCATCGAACCATTGTTTTTATATTAATACCAAATGATAATAATGATTCCAAAAAAAATTATGCAACCGGAGTCTTTAAAATTCCAGGATTATTGCCAAAAAAAGATACTAAATACAAAGATGTTACAATTAATGATATTTCTGCAACATTATTAACAAATGTAGGAATTCCAGTAGGGAAAAATATTTCACATTCTTCCTCAAATATTTCAGGAAATATGTTAGAAAAAATCAATTATAATGATTTTAACTCATCACAAAATAATATTTCTAATAATAAATCTAACTTTACAAAATATACAATGGTTATAAAACCAGATGAAAACAATTGCAATTCGTTTTATTGGAATTCTAAATCAGAACCAATCTTAAAAATCCAATCAAGTGCTCCGGTTTATCAAATAATTTCAAATGAAATTATTGAGTTTTTTCCCTGCTCTATAAAAAACAAATTTGTTAGTGTGACTTGGTATCAAAAAAGCTATAAAAAGCCTAGTCCGTTAAACAATATTGATGATCATCTTGGTGGTTACTTTTCTTATAAAAGACCAGATATTAGCAATAATTTACCAAATTTTTATTTTGGAAATAATTTAGTTTCTTCAAATGATTTAGTATTTTACTTTGATACAATGACAGAGAATCAGTTTAATAGTATTTTTATTGTAGAAGAAAAAAACAACAAAAAATGTATTAATTATATAAAAGATAATTTTTTTACTATAGAAAAATATGAAAAAACAATTAAAGATCCTGAGATTTTAGCTAATAAAACAAAAATTGGTTTTTTTATTACCCCGTTGTAATTTAGATAGGCAAAATTTTCCACGTATAAATAAAATAAATGACGAAATTATATATATAAAATATTAAATGCAGAGATTTTATGCAAAAAAAAGTTTATTTTAATTTCTTACATATTAGCTTTTTTATTATATTAATAATTATAAATAGCAGCTTTAAATGTTTAGCTCAAGTTATCCCTACAGATTGGTCTGCCCCACGGGTCAACGGTATGGGAGGCTCATTTACAGCATCATCAAATGACGAAACCAGTGTATTCAGTAACCCTGCAGGAGTCAGTTCAATAGTAAATTCAAAAAAGAATTCACAAATTCAAAATTTGTTAATCCCAAACTTTGAAGTGGGCGCAAATACACAAATGTTTTCAACCATGGGAGCAAACCCTAATAATTGGTATACAAACTTTATCAATTCTGCGAAAGATAATCCTGGCAAACAATCTTATTTCTTAATGCAAAGTTATAATAGCTTCTCTTATGGAGGCAAAAAAAGCTTAAATTATCTTTTTGGGATCCCTTTTCGTAGCGAAAACAAAATTGCTTTTATCGATCCATCAAAACCCTCGCAGGCATCCGTTTCATCATCCTCAACTTTAACTGCAGCCTTGGCCATTGCAGGAAATACACTTGACGGCCTGTTTCGATTTGGAATCAGCATTCGACCAAACTTAAGAGTTGATCATCAATCCAATACTTTTGATAAAATGTTAAATAACAAATTCAAAAATTATACTGATGAAATTAATAATGGAGGCTATAGCACCTCTGCAGTTGGCATTGATACAGGTTTTATCCTGTCTGTTGCGGATTTTTGGTTTCCTTCGCTTGCTGTCAGCATCAGAAATATCCCTACAGGATGTACCAATTCTTATACAAATCCTACAGATCAAAGCAAAACCACCGTTTGTGGTTCCATGCGAAAAGGCGCAACCGATCTCGCTCCAAACACTTCAAAAGTTGATCCCACCGAACTCAGAGTTGGTATTGCGGTAACCCCACGAGGACGGATAAGCAAAGCAAAAGTAAACTTTAGAATGTCTGTTGATGTGTATCCCATTCCAATTGAAATGGGAGGAAAAACATACGGCATCCCCAATATCGATTTTGATAGAATGCTTCACGCAGGCAGTGAAATTTTTTTTGGCAGTAGTTTACAACAAAATAGCGCTGCCTTTCGTATTGGTTATATGGAAAGAGGGATGACTTTTGGAACCACTTTAAGAGTCTTGAATTGCAAATTAGATTATTCTTCATATTTAGCTGTTGACACAGTCCCACAATTAACAGGTAATAGCACAGAGATTGTTGAACGCAGGCACTTGATTGGCATCTCCTTTAACTGGTAACATTAAACCGCATATGTAACGCAAATTTCAAAAAGAATTTGCATTTTAAATTTTACATTAAAAGGAATTGTCTGTTGAAAAAAAACACATCATCGAAAATTTTAAATCTAAGTTTAAGTTTTGGATTTACGCTATTTTTTATAAGCTGTGCTTCTACTAAACCAAATCTTGAAAATATAAGTATTGTTAATAGCAAAAATATTGCACAAACTCCTTCTGTTATTTCTAACCAACCACCAAAACCAATAAATATTGAAGAAACTTACAAAGAAAAAGATTTTAAAAACTTTTATGCAACAGTCAAAGGGATTGAAGATAGTTTTATTGCACAAAACTGTACCGAAGTATTGAGTAAAGCAAAAAGCTTAGAAGAGTTAGCAATAAAAATAAATTACACAGAACTCCCCTCGCTTGCGCAAGTGGGAATTTTTACTTGTGACGCAAAGGCAGGAATTGACAATCCCGAAAGACTATTAAAAGCAATTTCAGTGTTAACCACTACAAACCTTCGTCTTCCCGTTATTAATAAAGCGTGGCTACACAATACATTGTCAGATTTTTATCTCGCTTTAGGCGACAAATTAAATGCTCTAAACGAAAAAAAATCCGCTCGAGAATTGATTACAGCGCAGCAACAAGACATTATTGCTCTTAATGCCCAAATTCAACAACTCAATCCAACAGAAATCAACCCTAATTCTTTAGCCCCTCAACCTGATTATAGCAACTTAAGTTCAGACCAAATTGCGGCAACTGCAACTCAACTTATTAATGACGATGCACCAGAGCAAGCCATTGCACTTATTGACTCTGTTCCAAATGACAAAGTTAATGCAAATTTAAAACGCATTCGTGCTGATGCTGTAAATACTCTTGTGCGAAATTTACGTTTTAAAGTGAGAGCATTATTTGAACGCGCTGCAATGCAAACAGGCCCTACAAAAAAAGAAACTCTATTGCAATGCGAACAAATTTTAGAAGGTATTATTAGAAACTATCCCGATTACTCAGACATGAATTCAGTAAAAAACAATTTAAAGCAAGTTAAACGAGAACTTGCCAAACCATAAGGGCTTAATTTTTTTATGAACTCAATATCACTCCCCGAGTTGAATGACTCCGTTTTTTTTTCTTTAAAAGATTGTTTGCCACAAATTAACAACTGGTTAAATGATTCTTGTATTCTTAGAGAAGATAAAGAAGAAATTTTAAACTTAATTAAAAACAAAAACATCGAAGAACTTCGAGATCGTTTTTATCGGGACATAGAATTTGGCACTGGTGGCTTACGGGGCATCATGGGAATGGGCACAAATCGCATGAACCGTTATGTTTTGCGTCGCGCTGTTCAAGGTGTTGCAAATTATATTTTAAAATTAGGAGATAAAGAAAAAAATAAAGGAGTTGCCATAGCGTACGACTCAAGAAATAACTCTCATTTTTTTGGTTTAGAAGCTGCCTGTGTGTTGGCCGCCAATAACATTCCTTGTTTTATTTTTAATACCCTACAACCAACTCCCTTACTCTCTTATACAATAAGAAAGTTAGGATGTATCAGTGGGTTTTGTTTTACAGCAAGTCACAATCCACCAGAATACAATGGGATAAAAATTTATTGGGATGATGGGGCACAAGTTATTTCTCCACACGATACAGAAATTTTAAAAGAAGTTTATGCAATTTCTAGTTTTTCAGCTGCAAAATTTTTAAACTACGACGATGCGATCCAAAAACAACTCATTCGATTTATACCGCAAGAAACAATTGATAGTTACTTTCAAGAAATCAAAAATCTAAGTAACAGAAATGAATCTGAACTCGACAAAACAATACAAATTGTCTACACTCCTCTACATGGCACAGGAAAAATTCCAACTCTTATTGCGTTAAATTCTTTAGGCTACAAAAATGTTTTTGTCGTGCCCGAACAAGCCGAACCAAATGGTAATTTTCCAACTGTTTCTAAGCCAAATCCAGAAGAAAAAGAAGCTCTTCTTTTAGCAATTCAATATGCTCAAAAAATGAATGCCGAATGCGTTTTGGCAACCGACCCCGATTCTGACAGACTTGCCTTAGTGTGCAAAGAGCCTGTACTTGCGCATTCGCTGATGAAACATCAAGCTGTTGGTGACTATGTCCTGTTAAATGGCAATCAAACTGGTGCATTAATAATAGAGTATCTCTTAAAATCTATGCACAGCAATAAAACGTTAACCCCTCAGCACAAAATTGTGAAAACAATAGTAACCTCAGAACTTCATGAACAAATTTGTAAAAACTACAATGTCGAAGTTTTTAACACGTTAACAGGATTTAAATGGATTGCGGGTCTAGTGCGAAGTTGGGAAAAAGAGAATAATGGCTATCAGTATCTTTTTGGCACAGAAGAAAGTTTTGGATACATGCCCAATAACAGCGTTCGCGACAAAGATGCAATTGCCGCATTATGCCAGGTTATTGAAATGATTTCTTATTATAAAAAACAGGGGCTTTCATTGTGTGAGCAACTGTTTAAAATTTTTGAAAAATATGGCGCTTGGCAAGAAGATTTGATTAACCTCGAACTGTATGGAGAAAAGGGCGCGCAACAAATTGAGAGCATCATGAAAACAATGCGTGCAAAACCCATTTCGACTTGGAATGGTGTTTCCTTAAAAAAAGTGTATGATTTTAATGACATAAACACACAAAACGCGTTTCATGTCCCAAAATCTAATGTGTTGCAATTTCTTCTCGAAGACGGCAGCAAAATCTCTATGCGACCTAGTGGAACCGAGCCAAAACTCAAGATCTATGTCTCTGTGTGTACAAAAAGAGCAGAGGTTCATCGAGCCTACCAAGAAACTCTTAATAAAATTCAAAACTTAAGAAAAGAAATCTCTAATTTTATTCATGAAGTCACCCAATAAATAAAAAAATACTATTAAAAATAAGACCCTATCTATCCGAAAAACTATAAGATGGGGGCGTTTCAAATGGGGTCTTTTGAGCAAGAAGCATTTTTAAGAGATATATTATTGGGCTTTGCCGCTCTCATTGGCCTATTGTATATTTTAGCGATCAATTTAAAAGATTATTGGGTAAGACCCGGAGTTTTTTCCAAAAAAAAGAAAGACAAATCTCAATTTGACCCTTCTAAAACAGATTGGAAAGGAGATAATTTAACCACATTTAAACTTCATTTTGACGAACCCCACACAATTTGGGAAATTAATCTTTTTTCAATGCGCATGATTCATAAAGAAAAACTATTTTCAACCTTTAAAGGTTTTCCGTGGTTTGAATTTTCAAAATCACAAGTTACTACAGAAAAAATAATGTCACCCATACTCCGAAAAATATTTATGAAATATCGCTCAAAATTTGAAAAAGTTCATCCTATTCATGTAACTCGAGTTTCTAGAGAAAGCATTCATTTGTATACATGGCTACAAAACGAAACCCATACAAATACAGCTATCTTTAACTTTTTAGATGAAGCCCTGCTGATTGCTTCCGAAGCAAAAATCTATCCAAGTCTTTCGATTATATGGGATGATGTGATTTTTATAGAAGTTTTATTTCCAAGTCATCCATTATTAATTAATCTCGAAAAAGAATTTGAAAACACCCAAGGCATAGATTATCATGTTACGTATTCGCAAGTTAGTTTAAAATTGTGGTTAGCATTTTCTATAGAAAAAATACCTTCTTCTTTAAAAGAAAAAGAAAATAAAATGCCCAAAAAATCTAAAAACATAAAAGTATCTTAACTTATCAATTTTAAAATTTCTTCTCTAATAACTTCTTTTGCATAATACGGCGCCTGTTCCTTTAACCATTTTTCAACCGTTACTTTAGTGAGTTCTTGCACTACTTTTTCTGATTCAAAACTCATGATAATATTTTCTTCATGACTGTTTTCAATGCCTAAAATTGAATCAACCATTTTTTTAAAATCTTTACTTAAAAATGGTTTTTCAATAAAATTAACATTTTTCATGCCTTTAAATTCGTCTAAAGAATCAGATTTTTCGTGCATTAATAAAATATTTTTAATTTCATTTTTGTTTTTAAACTTAGTTAATATAAACAAATCAATATGAGAAATTATCATATCAAATTCTTTAGATCTTAATAGTTTTTCAAAATCTGTTAAATTTTCTACTATAGTAAAATTATAAATACTCGCATTAGAAAAAACTAATTTTACAACCTTATGTAACAAGACACTATTTTCAAAAAAAAGAATTTTTTTCATTAACCTCAACCTCGCATAATTTGTAAATTTGGACAAATACCTATATCTTATAATATTTTATTTTAGATCCTTGCTCAATTTATTGGAACTAAGGTAAATTTCGTTTGTGGCAAACTGTTGCCACATCTTTGGCAGGCCAAGTAAAATCATGACAAATTCCTTGGCAAAAGGTTAAGGAAAAAATATGCAATCTTCCGTTTACGCAGGTTCTTTTGACCCATGGACATTTGGTCATCAGTTTGTTTTAGATTCCGCTTTAGAAGTGTTTGATAAAGTGCATGTTGTTTCTGCTATCAACCCAGCAAAACAAAGCCTTCTTAAACCCGAAGTCAGGGCGAGGGTTATTGCGCATTCAATCGATCCCTTTATTGATTGGTGGTCGCTCGATCCTCCATTTCGAGTTGGCGAAAAAGTGATTGTGACATCACAAGAAGGCTTGGTTGCCGACTATGCTAAAGAAAATAATATTAGCCATTTGATTCGAGGGCTACGTTCTACCTCCGATTTTGAAGCAGAATTTAATCTTTATTTCTCAAACCAAGCTATTAATCCTAGTTTGCAAACCTGGGCTGTTTTATGTCCACACCATTTGTTACATTGTTCATCAACATATGTAAAAACTGTTGTCGGCAAACCGCATGTTAAAGATGTTGGTGCAAAATTTGTTGCGCAATCATTAATGTTAAACTGGGTTCGAGTTATTGGACAAATTTTTGATTTGATCCAAGTTTGTTCTGAGCATCGTTTTGATGTCGATGCCACAAATTTATCAGATGACGATTTATCAGAAAGTCTACAACTTTTATATTCTAATTTAGCTTGTCGTATTTTACGTATTTCACGTTCAATTCTTGTAAAAACTTCTAAATATGTTGATAACTTTTTAAGACAAAATGGTTCTAGACTTCGAGAAGAAGTCAAAGTAAAAAAAACTTATCCTAAAAATGAAATCAATACGCTTTGGGCAATTTTAGCGTATTGCATCGAAGAAGACGCCATTTTTCCCGATGGCATAGACTCTGGAGTTTCTTATTTACTCTCGTTATCAAAAAAACTTGGCAAAACGTCTACAAAAATTTTCAATCAAGAAGAAGTAGAAAGTGCATACAAAAATTTAAAAAAATAAAAGAAAAGGATCGTGAATATGCAACTCAATGCCTATGATTTTCTCAATGCATTTTCTGAAATTGACGACTCTCAAAAACTCATTCAAGACACCGTTAAAAAATTTATTAGTGAAAAACTCAAACCTCACATCCATGATTACTATGAACAAGGAGTTTTTCCTTATGAGCTCGTTAAAGAAATGGGCGCTCTTGGACTTTTAGGAAGTAACTTAACAGGATATGGCTGCGCTGGGCTTGATGAAGTGTCCTATGGCATTATTATGAAAGAACTCGAACGGGGAGATAGTGGCCTAAGAAGCTTTGCAAGCGTACAAAGTAGTCTTGCCATGTATGCAATTCATACTTTTGGTTCCGAAGAACAAAAAAAATATTTTCTTCCTCGCATGGCTCAAGGAGAATGGATTGGTTGCTTTGGTTTAACAGAGCCCGATTTTGGCTCAAACCCTTCTGGCATGAAAACCTTTGCAAAACAACATGGCGACCATTGGATACTCAATGGTTCAAAAACATGGATCACCAATGCTCCCATTGCACATGTTGCTGTGGTGTGGGCACAAACCGAACAGGGTGTTCGCGGTTTTTTGGTAGAAAAAGACAGCAAGGGCTTTAGCGCTCCCAAAATTCATCACAAACTGAGTTTGCGCGCCTCTGTTACAGGCTCATTGTTTTTTGATAATTGCGTGGTACCAAATAGCCATGTTTTACAAAAATCTGAAGGCATAAAAAGTGCATTAATGTGCTTAAATCAAGCACGATTTGGCATTATTTTTGGCGTACTCGGAGCCGCCGAAGATTGTTTGGATGAAGCTTTGTCTTATACAAGTCAAAGAATTGTATTTCATAAACCGCTTTCCGGGCATCAGCTTATTCAAAGAAAACTCGCATTAATGAGCAGCGAAATTGCAAAAGGGAATCTTCTTGCAATGCAACTCGCAAAACTCAAACATAGTAAAAAAGTACATCCCGCACAAGTTAGTATGGGCAAACAAAGTAACGTGCAAATGGCTCTCGATTGCGCCAGAACCACTCGAGACATTCTTGGCGCCAACGGCATTAGCGGCGAATACCGTTGCATGCGACATATGTGCAATCTAGAATCTGTCTATACTTACGAAGGAACAAATGATATTCATTTGTTAATTGTAGGCGAAAAGCTTACTGGTATTTCTGCTTTTGGCTAAAGGAATTTAATTTTAATGCATTTGATTGATACCCATTGTCACCTTGTCTCTGATAAACTCAAAAGCTCTCTTCCAGAAATTATTCAGCGCGCAGAACAAGCGGGGGTGAAAAAAATTATAAATATTGCCTACGACCCTAATACCATTCAACTTGCGCAAGAACAACTGCATTTTTCTAACATCATTTTTACAACTTTAGGAATTCAACCGCACGATGCTGCCACATTTTCAATTGCCGAAGCAGAAAAAGTGCGCAACATCGCCAAACAAAACAATAGAGTTGTTGGCATTGGAGAAATTGGGCTTGATGGCCATTATAAATTGTCACCTATGGACAAACAAATTGAATGCTTTGAGTATTTTCTTGAAATTGCTCTTGATCTCAAACTACCCGTTGTGGTTCATGTTCGAGAAACATTTGAAGACGTGTATAGTCGACTCAAGCACTACACAGCAAAAGGATTAACGGGAGTGATTCATTGCTTTACAGGTACGTTAAGTGAAGCAAAAAAATTTTTAGACTGCAATTTGTATCTTTCTTTTTCTGGAATTGTGACGTTTAAAAACGCCGTAGAACTACAAAATGTTGCAAAAATAGTGCCAAATGATCGAATTTTAATAGAAACTGATAGTCCTTATTTAGCCCCTGTGCCATTGCGTGGCAAAATAAACGAACCAGCCAATATTGCACATACCTGTGAATTTATCGCTAACCTAAGAAACATGGATGCTGTACAATTTTCTAAATTAACAGCCAATAATGCAGAAAGTTTGTTTTTTAGGATGCGGTGAGTTTGGGGGCTATGGTTTTAAACGAAAAATACTGATCTTTTTTAAACACTCTAAAGTCAAGCTAGAATGTGTTGTAAACCACTCACAAGAATGCGGCCTTGTTTTGTTCAAAAACTAAAAATCCTTAAAATTTTAATATATTATTCATTTCTAACTCATTTTTTTATTCTCATACAATTGACCGGAAAAAACATTGCAATTAGAAGGTGGCGAGCTTCAAGTGTGAATTGCACATGAAGCTCGCAGCAAGTTGTATTTGCAGTTTGCAAACTGTAATTACGCAGTGAAATTAAAAATAACGTATTTATTGTTAAAGGATTTTTATGTTCCAAACCGAATCTGTCGATATTTTTGACCCCAAAGTGGATTCCATCTTCAAAAAGATTTTTGGCGAAAAACAAGAACTTTTTATTGACCTTGTTAATAGTGTATTTGCCAACAAAAACGAAAAATTGGTAAAATCTGTTACCTTTGTAAATTCTTCTCTGCCAAAAAATATGGCCAACGGTAAAGAATGCTTTTTGGATGTTCTTGCTGAACTCGATGACGGCAGCAAAATCAATATTGAAATGCAGGTTGCACCAGAAAAACATTATGTCAAAAGAAGTTTGTATTATTGGAGCAGTTTGTATTCCAACCAATTAGAAAATGGAAATCATTACAAAGGCTTAAATCGCTGCGTGTGTATTAATATTATAAACTTTAACCTCTTCCCCGAAAACAACAGCTATCATAGAATGTTGTCTGTTTTAGATGTCGATAACCACGAAATTGTTGCCCCAGACCTCGAAATCCATTATTTAATTATACCCAAAATGCCTAAAGGCATGTATAATGGCAGTATGACAAGGCTTGAAAAATGGTTACTTTTCTTTCAAGCTAAAAACAAAAAAGTGTTCGAGGAACTCGCTATGCAAGATAGATTATTTGAACAAGCAAAAGAAACTTTGTACTTTTTGAGTCATCATCCCGAAGAAAGAGCCGCATACACCCAACGCTTAAAATATTTGCTAGACACCGCTTCTCGAATTGATGAAGCTGAAGCTAGGGGAGAAGCTAGGGGCGAAGCTAGAGGTGAAGCTAGGGGCGAAGCTAGAGGTGAAGCTAGAGGTGAGCATAAAAAAGCACTTGAGTTTGCAAAAATGTTAAAGGCCAGAGACTTCTCAATGACAGATATTATTAATATGACTAAACTCACCCCAGAAGAAGTGGAAAATCTTTAAATTCAATAAATCTTGACTTCCACATCTATTTACCCCGATATTATAATTATAAGTGGATTGGGGTAGCCCAGTCGGCGTAATAGCCTCGGTTCAACCGGGGCTTTAAGCTTTTTTGAGGGAGGGGTATAGCTAAAAAATATTTTTAATTCAAACCACTTACTCCAGTGTGCGTGAGAAGAAAGCATACAATTAAAAACTCTCCTAGGATTTTTGTAATGATTACCACTAAAAATCAGCTTCCCATTGATTCTCTTTTAGATAAAATTGTAAATTTAATTCAAAATTCAAATTCTCTTATTATTCAGGCTGCACCAGGAGCTGGTAAAACAACCCGTGTGCCACAAGCACTGCTCAATATTTTCAAACAACAAATTATTGTGTTAGAGCCACGCCGCATTGCTGCAAGGCTTTCTGCAATGCGCGTGAGTGAAGAACTTGGTGAGCCATGTGGCAATACCGTAGGGTATCAAATTCGTTTTACAAAATTAGAAAACGAACACACTAAAATTAAATATATTACCGAAGGGTTATTTACCCGCCTGGTGTTTGCAGACCTTTATTTAAAAAATATTTCATGCGTTGTTATTGATGAATTTCATGAAAGACATTTGCACACAGACATTGCCTTAATGCTTGTTAAGTTATTGCAAAAAACGTTACGACCAGATTTAAAACTAATTATCATGTCTGCTACTCTTGACGTTACCGAATTAAAAAAATATCTCCCCGAAGCCAGTACAATTGTTTCCGAAGGCAAAAACTATCCTGTTACAATAAATTTTTCTACGGCAGAAGAATGCAATAAACCCCTGCCTTTTCAAGTTTTAAATGCAGTGAATAAGTTACTCAATCACCAAGAATGCCCTGGAGATATTCTTGTTTTTTTACCAGGTTTGTTTGAAATCAAACGCTGCGCAGAAACTTTAAAAGAGCACGTATCAAACTCTCAGATTGAAATTTTTACTTTAAACGCCGATACCCCAATTTCTGAACAAGAAAAAATTTTTTCTAAATTAAATAAAAAGAAAATTATTTTAGCAACCAACGTTGCCGAAACTTCCGTTACCATTGATGGGATAACAGGTGTTATTGACTCTGGTTTAGCAAGAATTGCTGGGCATGCAAATTGGAGCGGACTCCCAACACTCGATGTGCAAAAAATCAGTCAAGCTTCGTGCATTCAACGTGCTGGGCGCGCAGGCAGAACCCAAGCAGGTATCGCGATTCGACTGTTTTCCGAATACGATTACACCATGCGGCCGCAGTTTCATAAACCCGAAATTCAGCGCACAGACATTGCACAACAAATTCTTGAATTAAAAATATTAGAACTTAAATTTAAAGAACATTACAATTTTTCATCTTATGAAAAAGATAATTTTTTTCCATGGTTTGACCCTCCTCCGCCAAATAATATTCAATCCAGCGTTTTATTATTAAAAAGACTCAAAGCACTTGATGACGAAGAAAACATCACAGAAATAGGAAAAAAAATTGCACAATATCCTTTGCACACACGATTAGGTTGTTTACTTGTAACAGGTAAACAAAAAAATTTACTACCACAAACAATTGCAGTAGTTTCTTTAATTAATGAACGGATGATTCTTAAAAAAGGCGCTGAGGCTCCAGATATTGGACACTCTGATATTGAATTTCAGCTTAATTTATTAAATAAAATTTATAATAAAGAAAAGCTTTCAGAAAATATTAAAAATAAAATTGATTTTTCTGCAGTTAAAAGAGTAGAAGCAATAATAAATTATCTTTGTTCTATGTTTAAAGTTTCGTTTCATTTATGTTATCAAAAAATTGATCATGAGTCATTAAGCCTTATTTTACTTTCTGGATATTGCGATCGCGTTGCGCAATTTCGCAAACAAAGTAGCAAAAATACTTTAAATAAAAAAGAATTAAATCTTTGCTTAGGTGGCGGCGCATTGCTAAGCTCATCGAGCGTAACACACAACACCGAATTTTTACTTGCCATTGATGCAGAAGAGTCGTCACTTGCGCTGTCTCAAGCGGAAGCGAGTCAAATAAGAATATGTCATGGAATCGAACCAGAAATATTGATTGCAGCACCCGATGAATTTTTATCACAAACCGAAGAGTATTCTTGGGATTCTGCAAACCAAAGAGTACGCGGTTATAATAAAACCCTTTATGGCAAACTCGTGTTAGAAGAACAGCCAATTAAAAAATACAATAGTCATTTTGAGGATCTTCTGAAAAAGCAACTCACCACGCAGTGGCCCAAACCTTTTGACAACGATGATGATTTGCAGTTTTTAAAAAATCGTATTCATTTAGCAGAGCAATTAGGGTATAATCTTACAATTAAACAATTTACTGATGACGATTTTAAAACATTAATTGAGTTTATTTGTGAAAATAAAAAAAGTTTTGCCGAAATTTTAGAAAAAGACTTGCAACAGTATTTAGACGATTTTTTAAATGAAGACGATAAAAAAATACTTTCAGAACTTTTTCCAAGCTATATTAAAATTGGCAAAGGCCGAAAAGTAAAAGTACATTACGAAACCAACAAAACCCCGTGGATAGCCTCTCGGCTGCAAGATTTTTTTGGCACAGTTGAAACCCCTAAAATTGGCAAAGGCACCATTCCTGTGGTTGTGCATTTACTTGCTCCCAACATGCAAGCGATTCAAGTGACTCAAGACTTAAAAGGATTTTGGGAGAGGGCGTATTTTGATGTTAAAAAAGAACTTTCGCGCAAATACCCCCGTCATTTGTGGCCAGATAATCCCAAAACTGCAGAACCACCAGAATTGCATCATAAAAAACAGAAAAAAATTTAACTTTACAACAAAAAAAACTAATGATTACAAAAGAATTTAAGACAATTTTAAATAATAATGACAAGATTTAAAAGTTTATTATTACAATATTTAAAAATATAATAAAATAATTTTTCTTTATAATTATAAATGTATTAATAAATTGATATTAAAAATAATACATAAATATATTTTCAAAATTTAAAAAACATGATTTTTCCAATTATTTTCAATTCATTACAAACTTATTCAATAATAATAATCAATTTTATTGATTTATTTAAATTTTAATATACATTACAGCCTGTGGTTTTAGTGGGGTTTTACTTATGCTATTTAAATTAGTTTATAAAAATTAGTTAAATTTTTAATCAGTGCGTTTTTTAAACAAAACTCGTATTAGAAATCTTTATGATTGGAAACTAAGATGATAACTTCTACAGATTTTCTTTACAAACTAAAAAGTAGTATTGAGAATGAAAACTTTAAAGTAGGTTTTATGGGTTTTGGTGGAAATAAAATAATTTGTTATAATAACAAGAGAAAATACACACCAAAAACAATTTCAGAAATATATAATAAATATTTAAAAATAATTAATAATAATCTTGATGTAAACAAAAAAATTATTCATGAAATACATTTAATAATTTCTAATACACTAAAATCATATAGTTTTTCAAGATCTCGTAGCACAATAGAGTACTATAAATACTTATTATATATAATCGAATTTTTTATTTTCCATGACTTAAATAAAAAAATATCTATTAATTGCAGCTCATATTTAGCCTTAAATTTAATCTTAAATTTAGATTATGAAACTTTACTAAATAAAGCAGAAAACGAGATTAAATTTAAAAATAATTTAAATCATAATACAATTATTTCTTTACTTCATAAAGCTAAAAAATGGGAAACTCGTGAGACAATTTTACAAGACGCTCAATCAGGCGCATTTAATTTTGCGATTCCTGAAAAACTATCTATAACACAAATAGAAAATTTTAATCGATCATTAAATTATAGATTTGTAATTGATGATTTTGGCATAATAATCTTTGGGCATGGCAATAATATTTTTAAAGAAACAGGCGAGATTATGTCTTATAATGGTATTAAAGTCGCTTCTCACGCAGCTCTTAATAACTACGAAAATGTCATTTCTGCAGGAAAAGTTTATTTTGATTCACATATAAATCAATTTACAATAATTAACAATTATTCTGGACATTATAAACCTAATGCAAATTCTATTAGATTAGCAAGAATTTTATTTTTCTATCATTTTCCTAAACATAGTAAAGGTTTAATTATGAAAGTGATTAGTTTTGCTAAATAAACTAGGTCAGCCACAAGGAGTGAGATCAACTTTAGTGCACACATCAATAAACCACTGTAAAAAAATCTTCTTTACGAGAAAGACTTATTCCTTTTTCATTAATTTTTAGTGATCCAAAACCCCTACACGATATTTTTTCTTTCACTAAAAATTTTTTTAAAAAATTAAAAAATTTATTAAAATCCCTCACCAATCAAACAAGATAATGGTTCAAAAACAACGACACCAGCAACTCTTAATCGTGTAAAAATAACATACTCAAGCCTATGAGCTTGAATAGGTAAAAATTCTGTTTCATGCGGAATTTTCAGCACAATTTTTTGAGGATCCTTTTTAAAAAACATAATTACATCCGAACCATTCTCGCCAGCTTTATTAAAATAAGGAACCTTGTAGATATTTTTAATTTCTGGTTTTGATTGTTTAAATATTTCAATAATCGGTATCGCATCTGTATCAGAATAAGGCGTATCGTGTAATGTATTATAAAGATCAGAAGCCAAAGCGACAGAATCAGGTGTTTCCATTTCATTCGTTGTTTTAGTAATAGTATTAAACATCTCGTTTAAATCGTTTAATTTTTCTTGAGATGTTTTTTCTTTCCAAGAAGTTTTACCCAATGAATTCTGCAGTGGAGCAAACCGTGGAATAGTTGAATGATTTAAAATTCCTTGAGTTCCAAGCTGTTCATCACCTTTAAAAGCTAATTTTTCAATAATTTTTGCGTTTTCTTTTAAAGCAAGGACTACTTTTTTTGCATCTAAAGAAACGCCAGTACGTTGTGCTTTTTTTATCTCATCAATGCTATAAGAAAAAGAGCTCCGAACAGAAAAAACTTCAATAAAATTTTTTTTGCTGACATCCACGCGAGGAGTATCTTTCGCAGCATATCTTTCCAATATTTTTGAAATATTTCTTTCTTTAAAAGAACACCACTCAATAATATCTACACCGTCTCCATCAGAATAATCAATCGGAAAAACCTCTTTAGCAGTTAATCCTGGAAATTTTGTTTTGCATGCTTGTGGGATAATAACCTTTAATTGTTCTTCTAAAAAAATTGAATCTTGCATTATTTTTTTCCTCCGCATTTACAAATTTACTATTAAGAATATTTTAATACTATTATTTCTGTTTCTAGTAAAACTTTATTTAGTTTTGAAAAACTATAACTTATTGACATAATTCTAACCCTTCTTCAAAGTTAATAGTAAAAAAATTTTTAAAGAGTGTCTAAATTAATTTCAGCAATGAAGTGTTAGTCTTTTTTGAATCAGCAAGTTTTGATCAGTTTATTTGAAGATCATATTGAAAAAAAGCGTTAAGAAAAAAATAGTATTATTTGCGGAGTTTTTACCGTCTACATATTAGTATAAAAAAAGATTCTTGTAATTTTATGATAAATAAACCAAAGCACCCCTCCCTACGCATCCCAATAATGCGCCGGCTCAAAACGCTTGCCATATTTTTTGCTCAGTTCTTTTAGCTTTTCTTTTACATTTTTCTTACCCAAAACTTTGGCGTAATGAAACGGTTCACCAAGAAATGGCGGAAAACCCAAGCCAAATATCGCACCCAAATCACCATCGTCTTCGGAACGAATTATTTTTTCATCAAAACAACGCGCGGCTTCATTTAAAAATACATACACGCAACGATCAACAATGTCTTGCAAATCAAAATTTACACGTTCTGTGGCAAAGTTATTATAAATCGAAGAATCAGGTTTATCTTTTTTACCATTTTCATAAACATAAAAACCTTTATTATTTTTGCGCCCCTTACGTCCTTCTGTAGAAATAGAATCAATTTCATTTGGAACCTTAAGTCGATCAGAAAATGCATTATTTAGCACTTTAATAATATGCTCTCCTACATCAATCCCCACTTCATCGAGTAAAGTAATAGGACCAACAGGCATACCAAATTTTTCGAGTGCGTTATCAACATCTTCAATTCTTGCACCTTCTGCAACAATATTTAACGCTTCTGCAATTTGAAAAGCAAGAATGCGTGTCGTGTAAAAACCTGGACCATCGCCCACAACAATAATCTGTTTGCCCATTATAGATGCCAAATCAAACACAGCCGACGCCGCCACGGGCGAGGTTTTTTCACTAGTAATAATTTCGACAAGAGGCATTTTAGGTACAGGCGAAAAAAAGTGCATACCCACAACATTTTCTGGCTTTTTTGCCTTTGCTGCAATACTCGCAATTGGCAAACTACTGGTATTGGTTGCAAAAATAAAATTTGAATTGGGAATAATTTCTTCACATTTTTTTAAAACATCATGCTTTATTTTTAAATCTTCAAAAACTGCTTCAATCACAATTGCCGAAGTTTTTAGTGCAGAATAATTTAACGATGGGCTTACACGATAAATTTTTGAATCTCGCTCAAACCACTTTAAACGTTTTTTCTTAAAACGATCTTCAAAGTAACTACTGACTGATTTTAACCCGCGTTGCAGTCCGCCAGATTCTCTGTCAATCATCACCGCCCGAATACTTTTGTCAGCAAGAACAGTAGCAATTCCACTTCCCATTAAACCAGCACCCAAAACACCCACCGACGCACTACCAAGCTCAAGCGGTGCAGTGTAATCGCGCATTGCAGTTTCTTGCACTTGTTTTGAATATGGATTTTTCTTGGCAGCAGTCATAATTCTAAATACATGCACCAAAGAGCGACTTTCTTCGCTCACCACTAGCTCACCAAACAGTTTTGCTTCAAGCTTTAATCCTTTTTCAATCGGCATTTCAACGCCACACATCACACTTTCTAGCGCTTTTAGAGGTGCGGGATACTTACCCTTAGTGCTTTTCATGATCATGCTACGACTTTGTTTTGAAATCACAAAGCGACCTAGAGGATTGCCCTCTAATGCAATCTTTTGCATATCAAACTGACCTTGCATTGAAGAAACAATGCCTAAAGAAGAAGGTAACAGTCTTTTTTTATTTTTATTTTGCTTGCACATGGCAATCGCTTTTTCTAATAGCTGATTGTCTGGCACAAGATCATCCACTAAGCCAAGCTTTAATGCTTTTTTTCCATCAACTTTTTTACCGGTTAAAATTAAATCTAAGGCAGGAGCAATACCGATTAATCGCGGCAACCTTTGTGTTCCGCCGCCGCCTGGTAATATTCCCAATTGCACCTCAGGCAAACCCAGTTGCGTGCTACGATGCGTGGTACAAATTCTGTAATGACATGCTAAAGATAATTCTAAACCACCACCCAAACATGTCCCATGAATTGCGGCAATTGTTGGAACTTTAGAATTTGCAAAGTAACCAACAATGCGATGAAGTTCTTGACTTGCCGTTTCGCCAGCTTGTTGGCTTGTAAACGTATCAAAAATAGAAATGTCAGCTCCAGCAGCAAAACAATTTTTCTTTGATGATGTAACAACAACGCCTTGTAATTTTTCATAAGAAAAAATTTTTGGCAGATTTTCATCCAAATCTTCTAATAAAGGAACAGTAAAACTATTAACAGCTTTGCTTTCATCATTCATATCTATAATACAAATATCATCACGCATCGAAAAATGCAGAATTTTAGACTTAGAAGTTAAATTTAGCACCATTTTGTCGTCCTCGTTTATTAAAAAATTTATAACTTTGACTCTAGCAAAACAGCCATACCCATACCACCGGCGGCACAAACAGCGACAACTGCGTATTTGGCATTTTTTCTTTTTGCTATGCGTAATGCATTGCCAATAAGTCGCGCTCCTGTTGCACCAAACGGATGCCCAATTGCAATTGCACCACCTTGAATATTTAATTTTTCTGGAGGAATGACACCAAACACGGGCATGCCTAATTTTTCTTTGCAAAATGTTTCATTATTCATGCAATCCAAACAACTTAACACCTGTCCGGCAAAGGCTTCATGAATTTCATAAACACCAACGTCATCTTTTTTAAGATTATTTCGTTTTAACAATTGCGGAATTGCATAAGCAGGACCTATTAAAAGCTGATCATTAGGATCAACTGCCACAGTGACAAAATCTAACACGTAGCCTAAAGTTGGAAGTTTTTTTTCTGCAACATAAGACTCGCTTGCAAGCAACACAGCAGCTGCACCATCAGTCAATGGGCTTGCATTGCCCGCGGTGATTGTTCCATTTTTTCTATCAAACACAGGTTTTAATTTTGCCAATGATTCTAATGAAGAATCTGCTCTCACCATATTATCTTTATCAACAAAAATACTTTTATCTTTACCAGACCAAACAGGAATAATTTCATCGTTAAAATAGCTTGATTCTGCTGCTTTTGCAGCATTATTATGACTTTTAAATGCAAGATCGTCTTGTCTTGCACGAGAAATATTATTTTTTACAGCCATAATTTCTGCATGTTCACCCATTGTTAAACCTGTAAAAGGCTCTGCAAGCGCTGGGGCTTTCGGCAAAAACCATTTTGGGCTTACAGATGCAATGAGAGAAAGTCTTTCTTTTAAAGAACGCGCGCGTGACATTTTGGTTAAAAATCGTCTTGCTTCATCAGAAAAAGGAATTGGAACATCCGATAAAACCTCAACTCCTCCAGCTAAAACAAGAGCATTTTTACCAAGTAAAATTCGATCACACGCAATTTCTACAGTTTGTAACGACGACGTGCAGGCTTTATTTAAAGTAAACCCTGCAATATTTGTTGGCAGCCCAGAAAACAACACAATTTCTCTTGCCAAGTTTGCGTTTTTTGTTTGAGGAATCACCACACCCCAAATGCATTCGTCAATATCACTTGCCTCTACTCCTGTTCGAGCAATAATCTCGCTTGCCACGCGCAAACTTAATGATAGTGCGGTTTCTTGTTCAAATACTCCAAAAGATTTTACAAACGGAGTTCTTAGAGTACTAATAACAGCAACTCGTGCTCCTTTTGCGCTATTGCTTTTTTTAAAATTTTGCTCTTGGCTCTCGTTAATGACCATTCTGCACCTCGCTTTTGATTAATTCAAAATCTACTAAAATAATGTTTCATAGAGTAACAGAATATTTAAAAAAAAGCATACTCTTTCCATTCACAGTACAAAATGGTAAATCACAAGCAGCTTTAACGCATATGAATGTATGTGAAAGCAAAAAGCTTAGTGATAAAAAATTTGTATAGATCAAGGAATCATTTATGGGACGTCACAATACAATTGCTGGTCGCATGGCATCAAGTGCTGCGGCAAAGGCAAGACTTTTTACAAAACTCGCGCGGGAAATTATGGTTGCTGCTCGATCTGGAAGCGACATCAATACAAACTCAGCCTTACGAACTGCGGTAAACAAAGCAAAAGATAACAGCATGCCTAAAGACAACATCGAACGAGCCATTAAAAAAGGGTCGGGCGAAATGACAGGAATGAGTTTTGAGGAGATCACATACGAAGGCTATGGACCTAATGGCTCTGCAATTATGGTTGAAGTTTTAACAGACAACAGAAATCGCACTCATCCAGAACTGAGAAGAATTTTTCAAAAGCATGGTGGCAATTTGGGAGAAATGGGTGTCGTTGCTTGGATTTTTAAAAAACGTGGTGTTTTTGTTGTTGATGTTAATAAAGTATCTGAAGATAAAATAATGGAAATTGCACTCGATGCAGGAGCAGAAGACATCGAAACCAACGACGGTTTTTCAACTATTTATAGTGAAGTGCCTTATTTTAATCAACTTCGCGAAGCACTTATTACGGCAGAAATTCCATTTGAAAAAGCGGGACTTGAGCTTATTCCCGATAATTTTGTAAATTTAAAAGACGAACAAGCTAGACAAGCATTAGAACTTATAGATAAACTTGAAGAACATGATGATGTTCAAAATGTTTATCATAATTTTGAGATTGAAGAATAATTATTGTTAACTTGCGGAGATTTTATGGATGATTTTCTTTTTTCAAAGCAGTATTTAAACTACAACGAAATGTTATCTGAAATAGAAAATCTCTGCAAAAAATTTCCTAAAAATATATTTTTTGAAAAAATAATTATTGGAAAAACAATAGAACAAAGAGATATTTTAGCAATTAGAGTTTACCCACAAGGGCAAAATTGCATTCAACCAACTGTATGGATTGATGCAAATATGCATGCCACAGAGTTCATAGGAACGAATGTTGTTCTTGCTCATATTTATAATTTAATTGAGAAGCTTCATCAAAAAGTAAAAAAATTTTTTACAGTCAATTACATATTTGTTCCTAGAATTTGTCCAGATGGTGTCGAACAGTATTTTACAGAAGGCAAACGCAATCGAAGCAATGCACGCGACAAAAGACATTCAAGCGAAATAGGCTCTCATTGGAATCGATGTTGTTTAGTTAAAAAACCTGTGCGCGATAACAATGTCCAATTTCTTAAAAATCCAAATAGAGTTGGTTTAATGCGCAAAAAAAATGATGCTGGTATTTGGACTTACGATAAAAAATATCCTCAATTATTGCGTCGTAAAGAACTTGGTGATACAGGGCCATTTTATGATATTTATCCCGAAGGCATGATAGAAAATTATGATGGATTTAATATTCCTGCTGCAAACATTGTTGCAGAGAATGAGGTTGATCTCAATCGTAACTTTCCTGTAGAATGGAGCCCCTGTTACATAGAAAATATGAGTGGAAAATACCCTCTTTCCGAAACAGAAAGTCACTCTATTGTTACGTTTGCTGCAAAAATTCCACAAATTTATTTTTGGCTTAATTATCATACTTTTGGTGGCGTGTATATTCGACCACCAGAATCTCAAGATGACAGTTGTTTATCTATTGGTGATCGAAGCGTTTATTTAACCATAGACAAAAAGCTCGAAGAGATTACGGGTTATCCTGCTGTTTCCGGACATAAAGAATTTACATATTTACCAGGAAAACCACTACCAGGATGTTTAACATCCTACTCATACCATGCGCATGGTGCTTTTAGTTACGTTTGCGAACTATGGGATTTACCAGCAAGAATTGATCGCACAGAACGTCCTTTTATGATGAGGTACAATAATTGGAATACCAAAGAATGGCGATCAATTTTTGAATACGACCAAAAATTTAATAATAGTATTTTGTTTGGTAGCGAATATTTATCGTATGAACACAGTCAAATAGGAGCAGTGGAAATATTTGATTTTCCTTCGGCATTTGGAATCAATAATCCGCCAAAACAATTAATTAAAGATGTTATTGAAAAACAACTTCCGGTATTAGAGTTGATTGTTGACTTATCCCCACAAATCAAAATTGATGCCGAAATTATAAATAAATCTTCTGAACACATTAATTTTTTACATCTCACTATTGCAAATACTGGATTTTTACCAACTTGGATTAGTGATGCCAAAACAAATGCACAAGGTTCAAAAAAAATAATTATTCAAATTACAGATACAAAAAACGCTGAAATAATAGGAGAAAACGTTTTTTTATTAACAGAATTATCTGGCTATCTCCAACTTGTTAACGGCTGGATTCACAGCCCAGATAACGGAACAGTTCATTGTACAAGCAAAACTATAAAAATTCCATTTTTAGCTTTAAATAAAGAATCAGATGTTGAAATAAATATTAAAGTAACGTTTCCAAATCTTGGAGAGTATTTAAAAACCGTAAATTTTAAGTTATAAATTTTAAAAATATTATTTATTTATAATATCTTCTTCATCAATCCATTCATTAAATCCCTGTTTTCTTAGGGCTTCAATAATAGACGAACGTTCTGTGACAATCATTTCTCTTTCACAAAATTTATTATCCAAATATCCACGATGATCATCATAGGGATTACAAATTGCTAGTCGATACTCTTCTAATGGAGCGGCTCCTACACTCATCAAATCATCAAAATTTTCTAAACTTACTTCAGAAAAATCAAATCTTAATTGCGAAGCAGGAATATAGGGTAAATTATGCGAGCGAGCAAGACATCTTGCAAGAGTCGATTCATCAACATAATACAAATCAAGTAAGGCATCTGCTACAGATAATTTCCAGTTTTCAGCAAACTTCGTTACAATTATCCAGTCTACTTTATCGATTTTAACTTCGTAAGAAAGGACTTCAAATAATTTAGGCAATATAAAAGAACTTTTATTCATATAAATTCCACTATGAGTTGGTTTGATATTTTTGTTTTTCAATAATTTTTTTAACTTCTAAAATTTTAACATTAATTGATTTTGATATTTTAACAATTTCTTGATCTGATTCAATTTGGTATGGAAGCAAATTTTCTAAAAGTCTATTTGCTTCATAAAAATTATTTAATGACTCATTGTACATTTCATCTTTAAATTGAGCCATTGCCAAATGATACATAATAACTGGTTCTTCTGGTTCATACTTTAATGCTTCATTTAAATACCGTAATGAGTTAGAAATATCATTTTTTTGGTAATACAACCATCCTAATGAATCCAAGTAAAATCCATTTTGAGGATCTATAGATATTGCTTTAAGTAGAACTTTTTTTGCATAATCTAGCTTTTCATTTTTTTCAATTAATGAATACCCTAAAAAATTTAAACCATCTGCATAATTTGGCCATTTTGATGCAATTTTTTCTGCTAAAGTAATAGCAGCATCTTTAGACTCTGTGTACTTAATATATTCTGCTTTCTTTAAATATAACTCCCGTGCATTAGGTTTTTTATTAATTGCGTAATTTAAAATACCTAATGCTTCATCATATTTAGAAAAATATGCTAATATATTCGCTTTAAAAATACTATCTTCTACCAAATTATTTTTTGAAATTTCAAATTTTTTAATACTATCTAGCGCATCCATTTTATTTTTAGAATTAATTTGAATAAGAATAATCCCTTTTCTTGACTCTTGATATAATGAACTATTTTCTGGAACTTCGCTTAAATATTTTAGAGCCTCTTGAAAGCTTCTTAATCCTTGACTACAAAGAGCCAAATAATATTTAATGTGAGGATCTGCATAATTCATAGAATCAAGAGTTAATAATCTCTTTTTTGCACCTTCATAATCTTTATTTACTAGTAAAATACGTGCAATTTGAAATGAAAATTCCGGAGGAAATGGAACATGCTCATCAGAACTCGATTCTAATTTCAATAAAATTGATAAAGCTTCTTGAATTTTTTTCTGATACAGTAAAATATTAACATAATTTTGAGCGTTTAAATTATTATCAAGTTCTTTCTCAAATGCTAGTTTAAAATATTTTTCTGCTTCTTTATAATTTTTTTGTTGCTGTTCAATTTTTGCAATAATTGATATTATTTCTACATTATCAGAATCTATTAAATAAGCGCTCTTAGCATAATTTAAAGATTTTTTATAATTTTTCTCATTAAAATAAAGCTCAGAAAGACTTAATATTACACTCGTTGATTTAGGATGCTTTAATAAAAATTTTTCTAATATTTTTTTTGATCCTTTATTAATATTTAATGCATACTTTACAACAATGGTTTCATTAGAAGGAAATTTTTTATACGCACTTTCTAAGGTTTTAACTAAAGATTTTTGATCATTTTTGAGAAAGTAAATATTAGCTAAAGATAGCTCAACATCTGGATTTTTTTGAAACAAAACTGTAAGTTTTAAAGCAATATCAAGAGCCTCATCATATTCTTTTAAGTTAACTAGACAATTTACTAAACTAAGTCCACCTGTTAAATTTTTAGAGGAAAAAAAGTTAATTAAATAAAGCTTTTTTGCTATTTCAAATTCTTTTTTTTCTTCAAAAATTTTACCTAAAAGAAAAGCTTCATCAGATTCCGCTTCAGTTATGCGACTTGCCTCAAAGTCATGCAAAATACGAGTAATACGCATATTTACATAAGATGAACTATTTTTAT
The DNA here is from genome assembly GCF_037081835.1 of Spirobacillus cienkowskii. Lineage (GTDB taxonomy): Bacteria > Bdellovibrionota_B > Oligoflexia > Silvanigrellales > Silvanigrellaceae > Silvanigrella > Silvanigrella cienkowskii. Next base: position 2,150,786 of record NZ_CP146516.1, read on the forward strand.
CAATATTTTCTCGAGTGCTACCTATATTTTTAGCAACTTCAAATTTATTTGTTTGACATGCCGATACAAGATATACCAAAATAAAAATATAAAAATACAACTCAGATCTTAAGGACGACATAATCTTTTCCCTACTCAATTACATTTTACAGTTCTCTTGCAAAACGAAGCGGAATACCATCAAACGAACCGCTTGACATAAATACTATCGTATCACCAGGAGTAACTCTAAGTTTAAGTGCTTCAAGCAATTTTTCATTGTCGTCAAAATACCGCGCATTTTTACCACACGCTTTTGCAACAGCGGCGCCATCTAACACATCGTCTTGTTTCATACGCATATCTTGCGGTACCTTACCAAGAAAAATTTCATCTGCATGAAAAAAGCTTTTACTCAATTGTTCTTGAAGCACTCTTCTTCGCATTGTAGCATTTCTTGGATCAAAACAAGCAATTAGTTTTCCTTTTTTTCCAACACTCTCCATATAACTACGAAAAGCAGCAAGAGTCGTTACAATTGCTGTGGGATGGTGCGCAAAATCATCAAATACTGTAATATTATTCTTTTCTCTCAATAGCTCAAACCTTCTCTTGACCCCTTTAAATGTTTTCATAGCCTTGCAAATTTTTAAATAAAATGAAGTGTTATCTTTAAATTTTGGAATACTCATATTTAAATTATCATCAATAGAGTCAAGTAAATTATCGGCATGCAAAATAGCTAAGGCAGCAATAGAGTTTAATGCATTATGGTGACCAAAAACTTGTGTTTTAAATTTTAAATTTTTTCCGTTTGGCTTAATACAATGAACTTCAATTCCGTCTGCCAACGTTTTATAAGTTTTGAGTTGCCAAAAAGATATTCCTTTCTTTTTTACCTTTTTTGAACCAAAACCAATTACTTGTGCCCCAGATTTTATTGCAATACGATAGGCGCGTTCATCATCAAAATTTGCAATGACAATGCCGTCTCTTTCTTTTGTTAGTTTTGCAAGTCTTAAAAACTCATCTTCAATAGCTTCTACATTTGGGTAAATGTCGGCATGATCAAATTCGATATTATTAATTAAACAAATCTTGGGCTCGTAATGTAAAAATTTTAGGTTGTCAAAAAAAGCGGAATCGTATTCATCACCTTCTAGCACAAATAGATCTTTAGATTTTAAAGCAAATCCTGCTTTAAAGTTTGCGGGTCTCCCTCCAATTAAAAATGAAGGTTTTTTTTCTATGCTTGTTAACAGATGAGTCACTAAACTGCTTGTCGTCGTTTTACCATGCGTTCCACTAATAATAATATTTCTACTTTTTGATAAAAAATATTTTCTTAGTGCACTTGGAAAACTTAACATTGGTATTGTTTTAGAAAGTATTTCTTCTAGCTCATCGTTCTTTTTTAAAGACGCACTCAATCGACTTACCACATTGGCTAAAATAATTGCCTCGGGTTGATGTTTAGTTATATTTTCTGCAGAAAAACCAACATCTGGCTTAATTCCCAAATCCGCTATGACTTTATCCATTGGCGGGTAAATTGGATTATCACTTCCAGTAACTTTATAACCAGCAGCTTTAAACAAACCTGATACTTGCGCCATTCCGGTACCACCAATTCCTGTCATATGAATTTTAATATTTAATTTATTTTCATCAAAAATTTTACGGCAAAATAGTTCAGAATGAAAACTAGAAGAAATCATATTTGTATGAATTGGCTTATTTGTAATGGTCACTTCAATTTTATTATTGTTTAGAATAATACTAACTTTACCCTTAGAAACAAGGGGAAAACAAAATTGATCATGACCAAATATCGGTAAGTCAACAATTGGTATATTGATTTTTTTTGTAAATATTTCGAGCAAAAGTTTTTTATCTAACGGTTTTTCATTGGAATCTAAGCAACCAGAAAATGTTCCAAGAACAACTGCTATTGTATTTTTTAAAAATCCCGAATTAATGAGTGAATCAATTTTTCTAATTATTTTATATAAGTGCTCATTACATTCTTCTATAAATAAAATATTTTTTTCTGGTAAATTAAGGTATCGAATTGATGCAAAACTTTCAGCCAAGCTTAAATTTAAAGGTATACATATTCCCTCAATTTTTTTAGGCATATTAGCAAATAGCTGTGTTCCAAAAACATAATCATTAAACTGAGAATTCAACAGTTCAAATAAACATTTTCTATCTATACTTTGACCATTAAATAAATTATTAGAATATGCATTTAGAGCATGAATATATGTGAAGTTAGGATAACGTAAAGTTAAATAATTGCCTAAAAAAGAGTTATCAGAAAAACCCACCATTATTTTATCTGAAATTACCGGAGGTAACATATTTTCTAAAAACGGAACTAATTCTGTGCACCCCATACCGCCTCGGGCTGCAAATAATATTGGAAATTTTCTCATAGTTAACGCATAACTTAATAAAGCAGATCTCTCTAATACTGGAGAAGCAGTAACACCATCTAATGCGGCTTGATTTGGTAAAATTTCTGTAACTTCAAACCCCATTTCTTGAAATTTTTTTATTCTATCTTGTTTCTCTGATTCAGAAATTTTTAACTTCCCAGAAGGATGAATTATAGCAATATGATTTTTTTTACTTCCATCCATTTCATTCCCCTATTTAACTTATTCTTTAATATTGTTTATTTTAAAGGTTAAGCTTTTTTTATTTTTTTGAGACTGTGACCACAATACAATCCGAGCATAAGAAATTGAATCTAAAGTATCAAATTGAGACCGCAGTTCATTTTCAATTTTTGGTTTTATCAAATCCAAAGATACAGATTCTAAATTATCACAAGAAAAAATAAAAATAGATTTATTTTTATCTAAACCATAACAAAACGCCGTATTTTTTGTAGAATCCTTTATTGTTAATGAAGAAGTTTCTATTTTATTTCCAACTTCTACCTGACAAGTAACTGTATCTGTAGGACTAACACCATTAATATTAAAAATAAATTCGCTTTTTTCTGACAGTTTATTAATTACACTAACACCATTTAAAAAAACCTTATACTTAAACAAATCATTTTTTAATTCTGTAAAAGCCTTACATAAATAATCATTACTGTTTTTATTTTTTAAACTTACAGACAGAAATGAACCTATTGTATTTATTTTATTATCATTAATAAAAGTAGATGCAATATTTTTTGGCTGATTTAAAAATAGATCGAAAATATTTTTTGAATTATAATTCACTTCCACAAATTTTTCATTATTTTTATAGTAAAAATTTAACATAAAATTTAAATTTTTACTAATTTCCAAATTTCTTTTAATTAAAATATTAACTTTTCTATCGCTATCAATTTTAACTTTAGAAAAGGTGATAGTTTTTTTAAATTTACTGTCTATAATATTATTTGCATCATTACTAAAACTCTTAGCTAACGTTTTAACTAAATTTTTTTCTAATTTTTTTAGCCCCTTGGTGTATGAAATATTTGTTCCATTATTAACTCTAATAATACAATAATCTTCTTTTTTATTAAGATCAAAATTAAATTCATAATATGAATATTTTTCACCACTTAATTTCTCAATTAAATTCTTAGAAACAATTTGTGGATTATCTTTTTTAAAATCAAAATACATTTCTGATGTATTGTTATTTTCAAGTATAAAATTTGTGGATAAATAAAAATTTTGAGGGTCTTTAGCTATTACATAACATTTTTGACTACCATCAGCTAAATCAACCAACCCAGAATCATAAATAATAGGTCTTACATTAGGAAGATAAAACTTTATTTTAGATTTATAAAAACTATCAGTACTATTTTCAAAAACTTTAATGTTTAAATAAAATTCTGGAATATCAAGATAATCTACAGGCTTATTATTTTCTAGATAAGCTTTAACTTTATATAATTCATTATAGCTTATATTTAAAAAAATGTTTTCATGAGCATCAATAAAACATATATTTTTAGTTATTTCAAAATTATCTTCACTAGAAATAGAGCAATTTATATCTTTTAATGATTGTAATTTCTTTTTTGAAATTACAAATTCATGCGTACCTTTATTTAAATCTACTAAAAACTCTTTTTTAATCCAATTTGGAGCATTATCTTCACTATCTCTAATAAAAAGAGATGATGCACCTATAAAATTTTTATCCAAAACAGAACCAGCAACAATACATGTAATATATTTTGCTTTACCAGCTAACTTAAAAAAATTACTATTTCTAAAAATCGGCTCTTCTTTATTATCTGTATACCAATATACATTATACATTGCATAATTATTAATTTCTTTTGGGTATACACATTCAAGAACTTTATCGTCTCCAACCATACGGAGACTAATTTTTGAGGATACTATTTCAAATTCAGCTTCATTATTATCATTATTATAAACTATTAATTCTTTCTTAAAAACCTCACTACCAACTTCTAAAGATAATATTATCTTATCTGAAACAAATAATTTTTTAAATTCATCTGTAATAGTTATATTAATTTTTACATTTTCATTTTTTACTTGATCTGAATTTTTTATAATTGAACAAGAAATATTGTCATTTCCTAAACAGCTCCAATTAACTTCATTTTCTGGTAAATTTAAGTTAGTTTTAAAATCAAGAACCTTTTGACTTTCATTTTTTTTAAAACCAATTTGTGATAAGCCATAAATTTCTAAAAACTCACTATTAATATAAAATTTATCAGATTTTCCATTATTATTTTCACATCTATACTCTTGATGCAGTTCAATATATTTTTTTGGCAATATTTTCTCTTTAAAATCAAAAATTTTGTTATTATTTTTGTACCATGTTGTTTTATTGTTTGGATTAAAAATAAAATCATTACTTTCACAAATAAAGTATTTATCAAAAAAATTGTTACTAAAAACTAATTTTGGTGGGATATTTTTTAAGTCTAAATCTTCTTCAAAATTTTTAACGACAAACTGTACACCTGTACTTTTGATAATTTTTTTTTCTTCTTTGATTCCTATAGTTAAATTAAAAATTTTATATTTTTCATTACCTATAATATTTTTAATCTTTTTTAAATCAAAATTATTTTCATTCAAATTCCTCAAAGTTCCTGTTTCTTTATCAATAATTTTACAAAATTCTATTTCAAAATCTGTATTTGCGCTGCTTTCACAAAAATAATAACTGTTCTGAGATTTTTTGCCAAGATAATCAGATATAGAAAAATCAAATACAGAAGATGTTGTATAAATTTCTATGCCAGGTGCGCTATTTGGTGTATTACTAAAATTAGAAAAATTTTGATAGGTTTGAACTTTTTTAAAAAAAAGGCCATCATATAATATTGTTTCGCAAGTAATATAAGGAAATTTTTGTGCCAAAGAAAAATCAATTTCTTTAGTACCTACAAGCATTTCTCTTTTTTTGTCAATATCTCTAATAATCCATTTTTTTTGAAAAATGGATACGTTATCTTTTTTATCTTTAATTTCGCAACTTAATTTTTTATTCTCATAATTTGCTGATATCTCAATATATGAATGATTAGGATAACTGTTATTATCAAAATAATATATATTTGGATTGACAAATGCCATTCTCAAAGTTCTTTCACAAAGAGATTACTAGCTTTAACAAACAAATTTAAAACTCAGTCAATTCATATTTTTAAATTTTTTAAAGTTTAGTACCTTGGCACAGACGTGTCCACAAACAAACTATAAGCATCAATACCGCCTTGTAAACTTCTCGCATTGACAACTCCATTTTCTCTTAAATACAGCACTGCATTCATTGAACGTAAACCATGATGGCATACTACAACAACACATTCCATATTTTTAGACCATTGCACCATTTCCTCAAAGTTTTGTTCGGTCAATAACAACGAATTGGGAATTTTCGCAACATCAAACTCCCACTCTTCCCGCACATCAATAATCAAAATTTTTGCATTTCTTTTTTTCATGATAGCAAGTTCACTAACAGTGATTTCAGATTTGTGCATGTCCTCTAAACCCTCATTTAGCGCTTCCATCATAGCTTGAGGATCTTTTGCATGTTTAATTGCCACTTGCTCAATTGTTTCATGAGGTTCATAACCACATTGCGCACAGCCGCCAACATGAAATTTGCTGTGCAAAAGCGACCTTGCAAAAGGAAAAAATGTTTCAACATCTTTCATTGTGGCCATGAGGCTAAATTTGTTTTCCATAGAATTTTTCTCCCTATAAAAAAAGATAACAGTGAAACATGGTGCCCCCATTTGTTTCAGTAACATGAATGGATATAATCTAAACCAAGTCATGTTAATACTGTTTTTTAACTTGGAGAGACATTACATGTATGCAATTGAAACATGGGTCGCAGCCCGTCTCAATAAAATTCAATGGGCAAAGTTTGAAGGCAGTGGTCGCAGGTATTTTACAACAAATAAACTGCATGATGTTTCAGTTACCTTTTATGAAATTCCACTTTCAACAGGGCCTAGCACAGCTTTTTTATCTGTACCAAGGGGTATTGCCAGTGCGCAAAACTCTTTAGTTATTTTAATGCACGGGTTTGGAGACGATTGCTCCTATCCCCTGCTTCACTGGACCAAACTCCTAAATGCCAACGGTTTATCGGTGCTTTCGTTTGATTGGGACGGCCATGGGGTTAGCAGTTCTTCAATCTTAGACTTTCAGCAAGCAACACGAAGTCTGCCTCTTTTGATATATAGGCTATTTGGTGAAGAAGGCGGTTCTGGATTGAGCGCAAAGCGCGCCGGGCCATCCTGTTTTTTAATGGGATTTTCAATGGGCGCGTCCTATGCACTCATCGCGTCCACTCGCCACGATGTAGCAAAAAATATAGATGGCGTTATTGCCGTTTCACCAGCCCTAAATATTAGTTCTTCTACTAAATCAACTGGTGAACTTATTAATAACTTGTACCCTTCTGCTTGGTTTAAAGACTTTGTCAACAAATTTGCATATTATGGGCTTGATGGAATTTTTCCAGCTACAGGTTCTTTAGCACGCAAATCATTTCCATTAAGAATGAGAACCGCAATTGATTATGTTGACCAAGTCAAACGTTTTGTAAATGAAACGTTTGTAAAAAGGCGTATTTTAAGAGAAGTTAAGGTACCTGTTCTTTGGATGCATGGAATGCGCGATCGCATTGCCCCTTACTCTTCTGCAGCATCACTAATGATGGAAATACCCTCTGCTTTTTTTGCGCATAACGACGAAAAAAGAGGACACGTAAGAATGGCTTTTTCCGATCAAATTCCTAAATATTGTTCAACTTTTATCAGACAATGCTACGAATCAAAAGAAAATATTACAAATTTTAATAGGTAGGATTATTAGTGAGTACTCAAAACAAGTGGATTATTGGTATATTTGCATTTGTAATTTCTATAATATTAATTCTTATTGCATTACCTTTTTTAATAAATTTTAATAAATTTAAGCCGCAAATTCAAAATTTAGTCTCCGAAAAAATCAATGCCAAAATTGATTTTACTTCGGCAGAACTTACTATTTTTTCTGGATTAGGAATTGAACTAAAAAACGTAACAGTTACAAATAATGATGAAGTATTTTTAGGCACAGAACTTTTTAAGGTAAAAAATTTAAAATTTAAAACTGATTTTTTTGCTTTAATACAAAGACGATTAGTTGGAAAAATAGAAATTAATAATCCAGAAATTAATTTCATGAGATATACAAACAATAACAATATAACGAGTTTAATAAAAAAACAAACTAAAAAAGAAAATGATTTTTATAAAAAAGAAAAAAATATTGATGAAAATATCTCAACCAAAGATTTTAAAAAAAGCTTTATAGGAGTAGCGATTGTAAAATCTTTTATAGTTCGTAATGCAAATATTCATGCATATAACATATCTGGCGTAAATGAAAGAGAAGTATTTAATATTAAAAATCTTAACTTAAACATTTCAAATATTGGTATATCTAAAAACACCAATGTTGAATTGTCTACAAATATTGACGCTAAAAGTGAAGACTTTTTTGCCAAAGGATTAGTAACATTAAAACTTGTTATCAACACCGAACTTGATGGTTTTAGTTGGAAAAATTCTTTATTTAACGGTAATTTAAATTTTGATAACTTAGACTTAAATTTTCGCGATGCATTTGTTAAAAAGAAATCCGTTCCTTTTCAATTGGCGTTTTCTGGTATTGGAGGACCTTTTGGCATTTCTCTTGATAATTTTAAATTAAATTTAAAATCATTAAATACTAACGCTAAAATCAATATTAATGGATTTGAAAAACTTGATTCTGATATTTTTGTATCAGTAACATCTAATAATCTTTCTGATTTGGGAGATATTCTTCCACAACATAAAAAACTTTTAATCAATGCGACATTAGACTTTAAAGCAAGAATGATTGGTTTGCTAACACAACCTGAGTCGGCAATTACAAATATTGATTTAAAATCCAAATTAACAAACTCAGATATTAATCTAAATTTTGCCTCTAATTCAATCAAACCACTTATTGGTTCTTTAAAAATTAAAAGCCAAAATTTAAACTTAAATCAAATTATTAAACCTTTTATATCTAAAAATGTGGTTATAGAAAAGAAAGAAGTTTTAAAAACACCTCCTAATTCAAACATTCCTAAAACAACTTTTAATGAAGAATTTACTATTACAGATAATGATAAAAAATATTTAAATGGCGCGAATTTTAATACAAATATATCTATTTCAAAAATGATTTATGATGATTTTGAACTCAATGATTTTGCACTTATTGCTCAAGTTAAAAATTACAATGCGACATTAAATAAGTTAAGCATGAATATATTTTCCGGAAATTTAAACTCAACTGCAAATGTTCAATTAGACTCTTCTCCTATTACTTTTACGGGAAATTTAAATTTAGTTAATGCAAAAATTGAAAACATATTTAAAACAATCAAATTAAATACAGACAAAAGCCCTATCGAAGGGCTTGTAGACATAAAAATGGATTTTAATGGCAAAGGAATTACACGCCCTATAATTTCTAAAACATTAAATGCTAAAGGGACGTTCGGATTTCAAGACGGCGTCTTAAACACTAAAAGTTTAACATCTCTTGCTGGGCAGCAATTTAATCAATTTATTGCAAGCTCCTCGGCAAGCGCTTTAAATCTCGATACAGAAGCCCTAAAACGGCTCACGTTTAGAGAAGACAACAATACAAAACGCAACTTAAAAAATCTAAAAGGCAATTTTGAAGTTAAAGAAGGCAAACTTCTCATTCGCAATCATATCAATAGCGATGATGGCATGCTTCATCTGCGTGCTGACGTCGGGTTAGATGAAAGTTTGCATGGTACGGCAGACTACATTGCTAGCAACAAGGTTAAAGAACAGCTTATTGCTCAAAGCAGGTATGCAAAATTCTTTTTTAATGAAAAAGGCGAATTTGAACTCAACATTATTTTGAGTGGTACCATTTCCGATCCACAAGTTCGAATCAATACCGCTACACTACAGGCACGACTTGCAAGCAATGCCTCCCGAGAATTTAAAACGAAGATTAACGAAGAACTCAAAAAAAATGCAGAAATTCAAAAACTTAAAGAGGACGCAAAAAAACTACTCCAGCAAAATGGCATCAATCTTAAAAAGCTAGGGTTTTAGCCATTAATTTGCACTTCCCACTTGTCTTCATACCCGTTTTAAGTTACGACCTTGATTCCGATTGCAATGACAATCGGATAATATTTATAAGAAGGGGGGTGATTACTTTATGCCAGTCGTTAAAATTAAAGAAGGAGAAACCTTTGAAAGCGCTATGCGTCGTTTCAAGAAGCAATGCGAAAAAGCAGGTATCTTATCTGAAATCCGTAAACGCGAGCATTACGAAAAACCCTCTGTTAAAATCAAGAGAAAGCGTATGGCTGCCCGGAAGCGTGCACTCAAGAAGCAAAAGAAGCTACTATCGTAATTTTGCATAGTTGAGAGTTCGAATCACTTGTTAAAGGAGAGCTTCGTTTCTATCGCGGACTCTCCTTTTTCAGTCATCACCATTTGCGTCAATATATCAATTTTATTAGAATTTTTGGAGCCAATGTAGACTCCATATTATATTTATGAGGGTTTATTTTTGAGACTTCGTAAGAACTCAATTCAAAATCTCATACAGTCTATATCACTGCATGAACACCTCAAGCGTTACATGGAAATAAAACGCACAGGAAATCATGCTGTCGCAAAATGCCCTTTTCATCCCGATTCCAATCCAAGTCTCTACATTTACGAAGACAACTATCATTGTTTTGCATGTAAGGCGCACGGCACTATTATTGACTACGAAATGCACAGAACTGGATATGGATTTCGAGAAGTGGTTTTACAACTGTCAGAGCAATACAATATTCACCTTGAATTTGAAGAGGCTCAGCCAAATGAGCAAAAATCAAACTCAAATATTGAATTTTTCGAGAAATCAAACAAATTATTAGATTATATGTTAGAAATTTTTAATAAAAATTTTAAAAATTTTCACGCAAACATTAAAAATTTTAATAATATTCAATTAGAAAAATTAATTCATTTTTTTTTAGACAGCGGTATAGAAATTGGTTTTACAGGTATACATTCTGAAAGCGAGCCATTAAAAGAAAATGAACATATTAAATCTTTAATTCCAGAAGATTTATCAGAACGCTTTGCTTTTCCAATGTATAAAGAAAATGGAAAAATTAGTGGATTTGCATATTCTTCTAAATTCACTAAAATTATTTCAGATAGCAATCCCAATTCAATAGAATTGTTAATTCACAATATCTCAAATACCCTACAAGTTATAACTCCTTTTTCAAAATCAACATTAAGCTGCTTACATTGGCAAAAAGCACGTACAAGCGCTTCGCAAACAAGAGAGCTCTTTATAACCACAAATTTTTGTGACTTTAACACACTTAAAAATTTACAAATTGATAATGTTATTTTTTGTTTACACAATAAACTTGACGCATTTTTATTAAAAATCTTGCAAAAGAGAGTGACAACAATTTATATTGTCATGACACAAAATAATTACAACTTTAAATTTTTATGGCAAATTTTTAATGAAATAACTCCTTTTTTTGATATTATAATTAATTTTGGTTTTTTTCCTGAAAATCCAGGAGATATAAATTCTAATAATATAAAAAATTGGTTAAATAGTAAATTTTCACCTGTATACTTAGAAGTTACAGAATACTTTCTAAAAAAGTCACCGGCGCCCGATAAACTTTCTATTTTTAAAAAACATTTACTACCAATTGTATTACGCAATAAAAATTCTTCCAGAAGCGATTTTATTCTTAACAATATTGCAAATAAACAATTTCAATCGTCAAAAAATATATTTTTTAGTTATCAAAACAATTTAATTAAAAAACACCAAGAATTTTCATATACAATTAATAGTGAAATTTCTCAAAAAAATGATGATTTAAAACCAAAAAATGAAGCACCAGAGTTAGAAAAAAACAATAAATTATACAAAAATATTATGCAAAAAACTACAGTTTTTTACCATAATGCTTTGCTTTCAGAAATTCCTTATGCAATTGAGGCAAGAGAATATCTGTTTGATCGTGGTTTTAACTTAGATGATATAAAAAAATGGTTAATTGGAGTTTGCCCAATTAATAATCTTTTATCATTAAAAGCAGAAAATAAAGCAGCTCCAGCTAACACTTTACTTGAACTCGGTTTAATAAAAAATAGTAAATTAAACAATAGATATTATGATTTCTTTTACAACAGAATCATTATTCCTATTTTTAATCACGATAACCAGGTAGTTGCTTTATCAGGTAGAGTTTTTTCTAAAAAAGAAACTTCTATAAAAGATATACCCAAATACATTAATTCACCTGAAACACAAATTTTTTCAAAGTCAAATATTTTATTTAATTTCAACAAAGCGTTACAAGCAATCGTAAGTCTCGGTTACGTTATAGTGGTTGAAGGTTACATGGACTGTATAACCCTAGTGAATCACGGCATTACAAATACTGTTGCTGTCATGGGAACAAGTTTAACTCACGCTCATATCGATTGCCTTGCTAAAATTACAAAAAGAATAATTTTATGCTTTGACTCTGATAAAGCAGGACAAAACGCCGCCAAGCGAAGTTTTGTAATAGGATATCCCTATCTTGATATTGATTTAGAATATCTTTCTATTCCTGGGGAAAAAGATCCAGATGCCTTTATCAAAAAGTATGGTCATGAGGAGTTTTTATCCCTTATCCCACAATCTATTCCACTACTTCATCAATTTTGTTCATGGTTGTTTGAAGAAGCGCAAAGTAACTTAGAAGTATTTTTTAAACTTATTAAAGAACAAATATTACCAGTTATCCTACAAAATAAAAATTTCAATTGCCAAGAAGATTCGCTCACTTTTTTATGTGACAAATATTTTCAAAACCTTTATCCTCATGATCTTAGAAAAGAGATGGCTGCAGTGAGCACAACGCATCCCAAAAGCTATTTTCCTGAGACGCAAAGTAAAATAAGTGCTCAAACATGTGAAAACTGGCCTGTACATTCTGTATTAGAAGTTAAAATTCTTTTATCGCTTGTTTTTGCTAGGTTTAATGAGCTACCAATCCGCTTGCAAAATGTGGCTCAAGGGCTTACTAGCCAAGAAGAGGCTAACGAAAGAATTTGCGCTATAGCACTCAATAAACAAATGAGTGAAGCAAGTTTTTCGATTTTGTTAGAATTACTATCTACAATGATAGAAAACCCATGTCTTTCTATCATTGAACTCGAAACCAATATGCGGCCTCAGATGTCGCATCACGCGAATATTTTAATAGGCTATGCAAATGCTGAGGCTAAACTTTTATTTCAATATAACCTACAGGAATTATTAAAAGAAAGCTTGCCTGCAGCCGTTTCCATGGTATCATTTAAGAACATTTGGGACTTAAAAAATTCTGGCTTTCTGAGGTTTCAGTTGCGAAACATTAAGTTAACCTCGCAAAGAGGAATTCTTTCTGCATTTATTGCTGAGACTTTACTTCACTTAGAACTCGAATATATTGATAACGCTCTTAAGGCGCGTTCGAGTGTCCACTTTGATCATGAAATAGATAAACAATTTCATGATCTTGCAAAAGAAAGGGAGAGGCGTCGTAAAGAATTTGGTTCTTTTGAATCTTTTAATTTGCAATAAACGTAAAAATATTTAAGAGTAATAAGTTTACACTATTCAAATGTTATGAATAGGTTTTTGTTTTGTGATTCTTGGGGGTTTTTAAAATATGACGAATTCCAAGTCAAAGTCTGCAACAGTTGGTGGCCAGAAACGTGCCTCTGAATCCACTTATAAAGAAAAATCCACAAGTTCAAAACCAGTGAAAAAAGTGGAAAAAAGCTCCCCAAAAACACAGAATGTAACAAAAACTGGGGGAGTAAAAGCGTCAAAAAAAGATAGCTCTCAAAGTATAAAAAAGCAACCTCAAGAAAAGCTTTCAGAGGCTGTATCAAAAAACGATACTCAACCAGAAAAGACAACAAAAAAAGTTACTCCCATAAAGGCAGAAAAAGAGAAAAAAGCCGCTGCGCCTAAAACCGTGAACCGTAACGCCAACGAAAAATCAATCAAACCTAAACCAGATGTTACTAAAAAAGGTGGCAAACAAAATGCACCTTTAGTTCAATCAGATACAACAATTGCCTCAATTGCCACTGCTGCTAGCAAAACAACTCCTGTCAAAGCAGCAAGCGCTAAAGCAACCAACAATACCGCTACAAAAAAGAAAACAAGCAAAGAAGAAAATGTTAAAAATACGCCGCATGATACACTGGCAAAAGGTATAAAAAATTCTAAAGCGCCAGAAACAAATTCTGCTTTAGCTGAAAAAGCAATTTTAACAAGTGTAAAGTCAAAAGATAAAAAATCAAAATCAAGTAGCAGCGCAAGCGGAAATGCAACAGCTTCAGCACATAAAGAAAAAGATTCCAAACTCAATACTTCGCAAGAAACAAAAGAAAAAGATGTTCTTGCTGCAGTGGCTTCTAAAAAGAAAGAGGCACCAGCAACTAAACAAGATCTTGGTAAAAAAGCTGCAAAACAAACAAAACAAGTTAAAGCAGCAGACGAAGAAGAAGACTCATTTGAAGAGGCTTCTATCGATGAAGATATTGATGATTTTAACCTCGATGAAGAAGAAGATATTATTGGCGACGTTGATATTGAAGCTGATGATGTCACAACTTTACCAGAAGATGATTTTCTTGCTGCAGAAGAATTTGGGGCAGATCTTGGCGGCGAAGAAGAAGAGCTTGATGCCTCTGCTCGCAGTAACGATCCTGTCCGTGTTTATTTAAGAAAAATGGGTCAAGTTGCTCTGCTATCTCGTGATGGCGAAGTTGAAATTGCCAAAAAAATTGAAAACGAAGAAAACAAATTGCTTGAACACCTTGTATCACTGCGCATTGGTATCAACCACATGTGTGATATTGGTCAAAAGTTTATTGATGGAATCATAAAAGCCAAAAACCTTGTTAAGGGCTTTGACGACGAACAAGATCAAGCCAATGACGAAGGACAATCTCAACGCGTCCGAGTTCTTGTTGAAAGCTTTATGAAACTAGCTAAAACAGTCGTTGAAATTGAAGACAAATATGGTTTGCAAGGGCTCGATAAACTTTCTGCACATGAACGTGAAATTTTATTAGAAGCGCGTCAACAAATGTTTGAAATAGTTAAAGAAATAAATATCAATCGCCGTATCATTCAGCAAATTGTGACAGAACTAGACACCCATGCTAAAAGTGTTTCAGACTGCATGAAAGAAGTTAACAAAGTTAAAGTAAGAACTCGCTTAGATGAAGCAAGACTTGCTGCATACTGCCACAACAATGCAACAAGACCAATTGAAGTTAATTTTCTAACAGAAAGAGACTGGGAAAACTTTAAAAACACATACCTCTCTGCGCAAAATACCATCATTGCTAGCGAGCAAATGTGTTTTTTGAGCCGTAGTGAAATTGCAATCAAATACCAAGTGATTAACAATGCAAACCGCTTTGCAGAAGAAGCAAAACGAGAATTGATTGAAGCAAATTTGAGGCTTGTGGTTTCTATTGCTAAAAAATACATGAACCGTGGCTTACAGTTTCTTGATCTAATTCAAGAAGGCAACATCGGTCTTATGAAGGCTGTCGAAAAATTTGAATACCGCCGCGGTTATAAGTTTAGCACTTATGCAACATGGTGGATCCGCCAAGCCATTACCCGTGCTATTGCCGACCAAGCACGTACAATTCGTATTCCAGTGCATATGATTGAAACTATTAATAAAATGGTACGTACAAGCCGTCAGCTTGTGCAAGAAATGGGAAGAGAGCCAACCCCTGAAGAAATTGCACAACGCATGGATATGAGCATTGAAAAAGTGCGCAAGGTCATGAAAATCGCTCGAGAACCGATTTCTCTCGAAGCGCCAATTGGAGAAGAAGAAGACAACCATTACGGAGACTTTTTAGAAGACAAAGCACACGGTGCACCAATTGATATTGTTGCAAACCAAAGCTTGTCAGAACAAACAAAAAAAGTTCTTGCAACACTGACATCTCGAGAAGAGAAAGTTTTGCGTATGCGTTTTGGTATTGGCGAAAAAACCGACCACACCTTGGAAGAAGTGGGACAAAGCTTCGATGTCACTCGCGAACGCATTCGCCAAATTGAAGCAAAAGCGCTGCGTAAATTGCGTCACCCAAGTCGTTCCAAAAAGCTCAAAGCATTTATTGAAAGCTAATCAAGCTTCATAGTCTCTTTGAGCTTCAATTTTAATTTTGCCAGTAAAATCTTTTAAAGGGACATATCCTTTTTCAATAATAAGTTTAGCAGCAGCAATTTTAGGAAATTTTTCTCCAAGATCATTAAGAATTTGCTCTGCTAAATATTCAACCAATCCGACCCGATTTAGTGATTTAATTTTGTGTATTAAATGCTCAATAACATCGCCATAATCTACAGTTTGATTCAAATCATCAAACGTGTGCAAAAACTTAATTTTTATTGATAAATGTATTGTGACATTTTGCCCAATTCTTTTTTCAAGCTCATTTGCCCCAATATAAAGAAATGTTTTAATATCATTTATATGAATCCAACAGTATTCCTGTTTGTCTAATATATAATTTTCATTAAACTTATTTTCCATTTTTTGTTTCCTAATAGTTGGCTATCATAAAAAACGCAGATATAAATAAAACAGCGTCTTAATTTTCCCTTTTGCAAACTCATAAAACAAAGGCAAACATATGACAAATGCAAATGCTTCTGAAATCTCAAAAAAATTCATTGATATGGCTAACAAATTTGGTGCGCATAATTATCACCCTTTAAATGTTGTCATAACAAGAGGGGCTGGAGAATGGGTTTGGGACATTGATGGAAAACGATATTTAGACATGTTGAGCGCATACAGTGCCGTCAGTCAAGGCCATTGTCATCCAAAAATGATCAAAACTCTTATGGAGCAAGCGCAAAAAATCACATTAGCCTCCAGAGCATTTCATAACGATCAATTGGGACCATGGCTAGAACTCGTCACATCTTTATGCAAAAAAGACAAAGCATTACCAATGAATACTGGAGCAGAAGCGGTTGAAACAGCAATTAAAATTGCAAGAAAATGGGGCTATCTCACCAAAAAAATAAAGCGCCATAAAGCTGAGATTATTGTCTGCGATCATAATTTTCATGGCCGCACAACAATGATTGTGAGTTTTTCGAGTGAGCCACAATACAAAGACGATTTTGGCCCATTTTGCGGGGGCTTTAAATCTATCCCCTATGGCAATGAAAAAGCATTAGAAAAAGCGATCACCCCAAACACAGTTGGTTTTTTGTTTGAGCCAATTCAGGGAGAAGCTGGTATAATTGTTCCTCCAAAAGGATACCTAGAAGCTGTCAGTCATATTTGTAAAAAACACAATATATTATGCATTGCAGATGAAATTCAAACTGGCCTTGGAAGAACAGGAAAGCTTTTTGCCCATCACTATGAAAACTGTACACCTGATATCATTATTTTAGGAAAAGCCTTAGGTGGTGCTTATTATCCTATTTCAGCTGTGGTTGGTAATGATGATGTGTTGGGTCTTTTTAAACCAGGAGATCACGGCTCAACATTTGGTGGCAACTCCTTAGCATGTGCTTTATCGCAAACTGCTTTAAACATTATTTTAGAAGAAAAGCTTTCAGAGCGCGCTTATGAGATGGGATTAAAGTTTCGAGAATCTTTAGCAAATTTACCCTCCAAAGTTGTCAAAGATGTGCGCGGTAAAGGGCTGCTTAATGCAATCGAAATTCAACAAAATGCTGGCAAAGGTCGTTTTTTTAGTGAACTTTTACAAGAAAGAGGGATTCTTGCAAAAGAAACTCACGATTTTACCGTCCGTTTTGCGCCTCCTTTAGTGATACAAGAATCGAGCATTGATTATGCAATCAACATCATTTGTGAGGTTTTTTCAAAGACTCAAGCAGAATGGGAGAAAACATAGTTTTTATCCCCAGGCAGAGTTGACTTAGACACATTTTCTTGATATGCTTTCTTGTGCTTACATTCGCGTCACATATGACGCAGCCAGCCAACAATCCCTTCTTTTATTTTATTCCTTCAACTTTTTCTTTGGAATCATTTAGCATGGTAGATGACAAAAATAACGATGACTTTGATAATGAGTCCCCTTCGGCTCGTAAACGTTCAACCAATAATTCAACAACCCGACGCTATATTCGTAGGCCACCTGAAGAAAACACGCTTTTTAACGAAAATTCTTCAGCAGCACCTTCTTCACAAGGAGATAATGATAGCGAGAACATTTCTACGTACACACCCTCACGGCGTGTATTTACGAGATCAAAAGACCCTTCCAATACGGGAACATCTCAAAATCATAGCTCATCTTCCAATATGCCATTCACACGTTCGTCTCCTTATGGTATGAGTAATCCACCCCCTAACAGAATGGGGTCTCCACAAGCTTCAATGAACGCAGGAGGAGGTTCAACAGTGCATCCCGCATCACCAGCTATGCAACAACAATCTTCGCAACAGGGTCAGTCGTCAAACAATCAATCGTACCGTTCTTTTCAGGGACACAACCACCCAGCAAATCAACAGTCACGAGGACATCATTCCGCATCAAGACGCTCTGATTTGCCTCGCCCTTCTCAAGGAGGAGCAGAAGAAAAAGAACCAGAATTCAATTCAGAAGTTCCTGTTATGAATCTAAAAGAGCTGAAAGAAAAACACATCAGTGATTTGGTTCATATGGCAAAAGAGATGGGAATTGATGGCGCAGCAAATTTAAGAAAACAAGATCTCGTTTTCTCACTTCTTGAAGCACAAGCAGTGCGCAATGGAGTTGTATACTCTGAAGGTGTTCTGGAAACATTACCTGATGGTTTTGGCTTTTTAAGAGCTCCTGACTACAATTATTTGCCTGGGCCTGATGACATTTATGTCTCACCTTCACAAATTCGTCGCTTTAATTTACGTACCGGCGATACAGTATCAGGACAAATTCGTCCACCAAAAGATAACGAACGTTACTTTGCACTATTAAAAGTAGAATCTGTAAATGGAGAAACTCCTGATTTTACAGGAGAGAAAATACTATTTGATAACTTAACAACCATTCACCCAGATTTTAGATTTAAACTCGAAAACGATCCGCAAATTTATAGCACACGTTTAATTGACTTATTTGCGCCAATCGGAAAAGGGCAAAGAGCTCTTATTGTGGCACCTCCTAAAACAGGTAAAACAATTTTATTGCAAAACATTGCAAACTCTATTGCACAAAATCACCCAGAAGCTGTGCTTATTGTTTTACTTATTGATGAACGCCCCGAAGAAGTGACAGACATGGAACGCTCAGTGCGTGGCGAAGTTGTGAGCAGTACATTTGATGAGCCTGCGCAACGCCATGTTCAAGTTGCAGAAATGGTCATCGAAAAAGCAAAACGTCTTGTCGAACACAAAAAAGATGTGGTTATTCTGCTTGACTCCATTACACGTCTGGCGCGCGCATACAACAGCGTTGTTCCGCCAAGTGGTAAAATTTTAACTGGTGGTGTGGATGCCAACGCGCTTCACAAACCAAAAAGATTTTTTGGTGCAGCACGTAACGTCGAAGAAGGCGGTAGCTTAACAATCATTGCAACCGCATTGATTGATACAGGCAGCCGTATGGATGAAGTGATTTTTGAAGAGTTCAAAGGTACAGGTAATATGGAACTTGTGCTCGATCGCCGCTTAGCAGAACGCAGAGTCTTTCCAGCAATTGATATTAATAAGAGTGCAACACGCAGAGAAGATCTCTTACTCGGCAGAGAAACTCTCAATCGTTTGTGGGTACTGCGTAAGGTGCTTCACCCTATGTCGCCTATTGAATCGATGGAGTTCTTACTACAACGTTTTGAGCGCTCAGAAACCAATGATGAGTTTTTAAGCAGCATGAACGGTTAAAACGCCATTGTTGTCATTTGCAACAAAAAAAGGAGTTTGCTCTTTTGTAGCAGACTCCTTTTTTTGTTTAAAATTTGTATTTTTTAAAATGAAAAACTTCGACACTAAAAAAGATCTCAAACGTAAGAATTCATTGTAAGAGAATTCCCAAGCAACGGATCCCTTACGTAAATAATTGGCAAGCTATTTACTTGAGAAGCTCTTTTTGCAAGATCATAGACAAACTGTTTCTTTCCATCTACATAATGCCCATCCATTACATAAATTCCTTTAGCTTTTATTTCTCTAGTTGGAGGAAGATTTGGATATATTGAAATCCCAGCTTTACCAACAATAATAACTTCGTTAAAGCTCATAGTTTTTTCTATCAACAGTCTTGGTGGAATAATTTTTCTATCAATATTTTTGTTAATATAATCAACTAAAGCAAATCGATTAATAACTTTTCTTTGAAAATTTCCATTGCTTGATGTCGTACCTATATGGTTTTTAAAGCTGATATCTGAGGAGTTTGTAGAAATAATATTCTGAGGTGGAACATCAAGAATATAACCAATACTTCCATAAGCCTCAAGTAAAACATTTGAAATTAGTGAAGTGCTTATCGCATCCCAATTAGAAACTATGTTGTCAAAATTTGAAGTTAATAACTTATACGCCGTCCACTAAGTTTTTAACATAAGCTTGCCTTAGGTTTTGAATTCATAATTGACTTGACAATTTTTTGTGTTAATTGATTCCAACCACTAGAGCATTTTTGAACGAGATCTTCATAATCTTTATAAATTTTAAATGATAAGTGATTCCTTTTAAAATAACTCCATAACCTTTCAATTGGATTTAACTCTGGAGAAAATGAAGGTAAAAAAATAAATGATATATTTTGGGGTAAAATTAATTTTTTGCTTTTATGTGCACTAGCTCCATCTAGTATAATAATAATATGCTCATTCTTAGGTACGGTCTTGGAGTACTCATTGATAAAAATTTGCATGTTTTCAACATTTAAATTTGGTAATATCATTCCAAAATATTTGCCCGTATCTTTGTTAGCAGTAGCATACATCCATGAGTTTAAATAACCCATTTGAGTTTTAAATTCTGGTCTGATTGGGAAAGGACTCCAAATACCAGCTTTTATTGTCATTTGTCCAAATCGTGATTCATCTTGAAAATCTATGTTTATTTTTTTTCCTGGATTTTTTACTTTAATTTCATTAATTTTATTTGGTAAATCTTTAATCCATTCGGCCATTTTTTCTGGATCATTTTTTATATGCTTTGTTCTTGGAACAACTCTTCTTATTAATGTTCTTTGAAGGAACTTGTATAACCCACTTTTACTAAATTTTTTTTTAATTTCGTTTTGGATTCTATAATACTATTTATTATTTGAGCATGAACAACTTTTTCCTCATTAAATTCAGAATTTAATTGAATGATTTCAGTTTTTAAAATTTCAACTTCTTCTTTATTTACAAAGGATGGACGACCAGAACGTGGTTTATCAAGTAAAAAATAAATACCATTATTCTTATAGTTTGAAACCCAATAATTTGCCCGTCCTCTTGAAAGGCATAATAAAGTTTCAATCTTTTTTTCAGAAAATCCTACGGAATATAAAAAAATTATAAATAATCGACGTAAAAGATTAAAACTTAATTTATTTTGAGGTATTCTCTTTAAATCATCCATAAGTTGTTGTACATTATTCATTGTGCTGCAGTGTCCTTTTATAAAAGAAAGTACGAATGTTAACTGCAGCATATCCTGTTTTCAATATTCATCAATTTCCGTATAAATATTTATTTTTGGTTATCTATGTTGCCAACAAACTTAGTGGACGGCGTATTATTACGCTCAGGTTCCATTGGTTTATTAATCATATAAACAAGATGCATCCATTTTCTACCATTTCTAGAATCTACTCCATTATTTGGTCTATGAAATTCAATTTGGTATTTTGGATTATAATTATGTAAATATCTCCACTCATATAAATCGGTATAGTTAGTTTGATTAATAAAAGGTAAATTAATTTTTTTTTCCATAGATTATCCAATACATTATTTAATGAAAAAATATGATATCTAATCCAATTAATATTTATCATACATAAAATCATTAATAATAATTAAAAAATTTTAATATTAAATATATTATAACAAAAATCTAATATTATAGTTTTACTATAATATTAAAATCAATATTTATCATATTTAATTTTTTTTTAAAGATATTTAAAATATTAAATATTTTACTTGTAAAAAATTAAACAAATAAAGCGAAAATTATTATATAATACTTTATAAAAAAATATTATATGATTTAATGAAAAGATTTATCCCATTATGTAATATTTTTGTAAGTTTTTCCTCTTTTGCAAATGACAGCCACCCGTAACTCATGAAAAACTTGCTTTCGCTGCAGAAGAATTTAATAAAGAAATTTCTCAAAATCTTTCGTTAAATTTAACCCAAACAGTTTGTGGAACCATCGGCTGCAAATCTGAAATTACAAAAAACAATGCAATCTTAAGCGATGTTGTTTTTTCGGGTGAAATCAATAATTCTACAAATGTATCCAAAATAAATATTGATGTTACAAATAGATTTGATTATACATCAAATACTTTGAGCTATGTTTGTTTATCTAATAATGAATGTAAGTTTTATGGGCCAGAAGAAATTCAAAAAGCAAATTTTGCATTTGAAAACGGATCATTTTTAAAAGAACGCTCAAAAAGAAGTCCACAGTGCTGGACTGATCCAAAGCTGTGAGGAGCAGCAGGTACTTTTCTGGGTATGGGAATGGCTGGAGAGTATTTAGGCCAAGGGTTTGCCACAATAAATAGAGCTGTTGAAAGAGGTATCGCAAACACATGGAATGCCTATACAAATTACCATATAAACCGCGCGCAAGGTCATGGTATTATGAGAGGCAATGGTGGATGGATAACAGAAAACACAGAATTAAATAATCACAACCAATAAAAAAATTTAGGTTAAATTATGCAAAAATTTTTTGTAAACTTAGATAAATCCCTTATCTATTGGAGTATCAGTTGGTTTATGATCGGCCATTTGATTAGTGAAACATACAAACACTTTTTTAATATTCATCCGCTTACTGATCTTTTTATAGGAGTTTATAATTTATTTTTGCATATTTTTAACTAAGTCTGCTGATCTTTTTCAAGCGCCACTTCCACTTCAATTTTTGTGCGCTTAGGTTTGAGAGAGCGACTTTCAATCACAATAATACCAGCTAAAACAATTGCACCACCCAAATACTGAGTTGGTGTTAAAATTTCATTTAAAAAGATTGCACACAAAACAGAAGAAAAGAAAGGCTCTAAACAGGCTATCATTGTTGCTTTAGTTGGGCCAATAAGTTTTATTGAAGACAAATATAACCAAAAAGGCAATAGCGTACATAAAAATATCACTAAAACAACGGCAACAATAATTGTATAATCTGGATAAGTTGCAATTTTTTCTAATACTATAAGAGGATTTTTAAGTGATATCCAAAACAGTCCTGCAGACCACATCCCAAAAGCTAAAATTTTTAACGGAGAGTGATATGCCAGTAAAGGTTTACTAATTAAAGCATACGCTGCTAAAAAAATTGCCGATAAAACTGCAAACATCATTCCAGATTGATTAATTGAGGTACTTGCCAAATCCGATCCTAACGAAACAACGAAACCTAATGAAATCAAAAAGAAAGATATCAACATTTTTTTAGAAAATTTTTCCCAGCCAATAATTAAAGAAACTATTCCAATAAAAACAGGCGCGAGATATTCAATTAATACAGCTATTCCTGCAGGTATACTTTGCACACTTAAAAAATAAAAATACACATTTAATGCTTGTCCAAATATACCTGCTAAAAATAACAAACCAACATGAGATTTAGAAACAATAAAACTTTTTCTATCTTTAATTAAAAAGAAAGCAAATAAAACAAATCCTACCCCATAAATTCTTAATTGAGATAGCTCTGCCGCTGAAAATCCCTCTAATTTCATTTGTTTTGCAAAAACTGACAACACACCCCATAGAAATGCAGCAATCACTGTATAAAATGCACCAAGGGAAATTATTTTCATAAATTCAACCTTTATAAATTTAATAAATTAACAAAATCAGATTATTTAAAATTAATCTCTCAAAAAAAGATTAATTCAAAAAATATAACTTGTTCAGCCTTTGAGAATAAAACTAAAGTAGAAAAGATTTCATAAATTTAAAAACCTCTTTGAATTATTAATTTTTAAAATACTTAACAAAAATTGTCAATTAAATAAATTATTTTTTTATAATGCTTAACAACGAAAGATAAATTAAAAAAATACTTTTGTAATTGGTAATCTAATTCTTAAATTTAAAAAATATTTTTAATAAGAAAAATCTTTTTTTTTATGAAAATAAATTTTTATATTTATACAATTTAGAATTTTTTTTAAATTTATGTATAAATTCATTAAATATTTTTAATAAATTTATACAGTATTGCTTTAAAATTATCGGGATCTTCTTCTGCTACAAAATGCCCAACATCATCAAGAACAATAAGTTTTGCATTTGGAATTTCTAACTTCCATCTCTCAAAATTTTTGATAGATAACAATTTATCCTGCGCTCCCCAAATAATTAATGTTGGAATATTATTTAATAACGATAATTTTTTATAGTTTTGCCATACAGGATTGTTAAAATCAAACAATGCTTTGAGAAAAGCAATAGGACCTTCACGAGACTTGCTGTTTGGAAAAGCCCCCATGTAAAACTGATGGCGATCTTTGGACAATTGCTTCTTTTTTCCCCAAGCTAATTTCAAAAGTACGCGAGGTGAAAAATTAAAGTAACGATATAAGGCAGGCATAATACCAGATCTAACTAACCATTCTTGCTTTTTAAGCTGCTGTTCTGTTTCTATTAACGGCCACAACCAAGAATTTAAAATTGTTATTGATTGAGGTCTCAGCGTTGTTGTCAAAATTGCTGATAACGCAATAACAGCACCAAAATCATGGCAAACTAAATGAAATGACGATAAATTAAGTTCTTTTAAAAACTCTAAAAAACGCTCCTGATGCGCTTTTAATGAATAATCCCCATCAATTGGTTTTGCAGATTTTCCAAACCCCAAATGATCAAACGCTATACATCGGTAACTTTGTGACAAACTATCAATCACATTTTCATATTCCGCAGAAGATGTAGGAGTACCATGAACAAAAATGATTATTTCGCCATTTCCCTTATCAATTCTTGCCAATTTCTGGTTCATCAAACCTCCAAGTGGATGTAAAACATGTTCATATCTTTAACCAAGATGAGGAAAGAGAGCTAAAAAATTCTTCAAATACGCCTTAAAAAATTTCTACCTATGGTTATAGAATAAATTTATTTATTCTCAAGTAGTTAACGTTTGATCGCGCGGAGCAAATTTAATAGAAGGCGTATAAACTATTGAGGTAGGTTGAGTAGGTAGAAACACAGCGTTGCTACTGTGTAACCCCATTAGAACCCGTATGTGCCCAATTAAGGCTTACGAACTCCTTTATTTGAAACGCTTGGTGTTGTGGTCTTTTAAGCTCACTTACATCTGCAAACTTTAGAAGTCTGTGTTTTTTTGATGCAAATCATAAAAAAACACTGAGTAATATTTCTCAGTGTTTTTTTAGATATTATATATAGTTTAGGCAGAGGCAAACAAATACTAGTTAGCAGCAACTTGAGTTGCGTTCACAGCTTTTAATGCTGTTGGTTCAACAAACTCAATAATTGCACGACGAGCATGATCTCCTGGACGAAAACCTAATCTTAAAATGCGTGTATAACCACCATTTCTTTGTGCATTTGCAGGTGCAACTCTTGAAAAGAGGTCTCCTACAGATTTTTTAGTGTAGAGTGTCGAAGCAGCATTTCTACGGTTATTAACACTGTCAACACGTGCCAAAGCAACCAATGGCTCAACAATTTTTCTTAATTCTTTTGCACGTTCAACTGTCGTTACAACAGTGCCATGCTCAATCAACTGAGTAGCCAAGCCGCGCAACAGTGCTTTACGACCAGCTGAATCTCTGTTTAATTTTCTATGTGCCAAACGATGTCTCATGTTCTTGCATCCTTAATCAGACTAAATTCGATCCCTTAGTTTAGTAGGGTCAAAACCCTCAATCTTCATGCCGAGATGGAGTCCCATTTCAGCAAGGAGATCTTTAATTTCATTTAAAGTTTTGCGGCCAAAATTTTTGGTTTTTAGCATTTCAGCTTCTGTTCTGATAACAAGCTCGCCAATGTAACGAATACCAGCATTTTCAAGACAATTCGCAGCTCTTACAGAAAGCTCTAGCTCATCGACCGATTTATAGAGGTTTTCGTTTAAACGTGCATCAACTTGAATAGAATCAATAACTTGAACTTCATCATCGGCTTCTTGAAAATTAATAAACACAGAGAGCTGATCTTTTAAAATTTTTGCTGCATACGCCAAAGCATCTTCCGAAGTCACAGCACCATTTGTACTGATTTCAAGAACCAACTTATTAAAGTCGGAACGTTGACCAATACGGGTATCTGATACACTAAAGCTCACACGCTTAACAGGTGAAAAAACAGCATCAATTGGAATCACACCCAAAGGCAAACCATCTTTAACAGCATCGCTTGTTAAGTATCCTTTACCGGTTCTCACTGTAATTTCTGCTTTAAATTTTCCGCCTGCTCCCACTGTGCAAATCACATGATCAGGATTTAAAATTCTTAGCGACCCGTCAGAGATAACATCTGCACCTCTAACTACTTTAGGACCTACAACATCGATAGTGGCTGTTTTTTCGCCTTCTGTATCGAGCCATACATCCAAAGCTTTTAAATTCAACACAACTTCTGTTACATCTTCTGAAACGTCAGGAACTGTCGAAAACTCATGTTCTACTCCCTCAATGCGCAAACCTACAACAGCAGCGCCTTGAAGAGAAGAAAGCAAAACACGACGCAATGCGTTACCTAACGTAGTTCCAAAACCACGTTCCAGAGGCTTAGCTATAAATCTCCCAAAAGCAGGAGAGATATCTTCTTTTTCAATAAACTGCGGCTTTAACAGCGCCTTCCAGTTGCTCTGCATTATTGACTCCGTCAACTTTTCCGTTTCGTATTTTGCCCCAAAGTGTACCCGTTGAGCTTTTATGGATTAATAAAGAGCTCTTTATCACTCATTTGTGCATACTTTAATGCCAGTAAATAAAACCCTTACTTATAGAAGGAATATACATTACCAGTAGCCTTGTAGCACTATTTTTAACATTTACCAAGTAAAAACGATAAAGCATAAAACTAATAACACAACTAAACTATTGTGTTAAAAGTTTGACTGCCTTACCATTCCATACTTAGAAAGACCCGCCATAACGTATCTAAGGATTTTATACCTCAGTAGTTAATGAAAGTTCTATATTAAATCCACTCAAGAATTCAAGCTGCAGATATTAAAAGAATTAATACTACAACACAAATCTCAATTGATAAGAGTGACCAAACTTAATTAAACTCTACGACGTTTTGGAGGCCTGCACCCATTATGAGGAACAGGAGTCGCATCCTTAATAAGAGTTACTTTAATGCCTGTAGCAGAAATTGCGCGTACTGCTGATTCACGCCCGGAACCAGGACCAGTTACAATTACTGAACAGCTTTTCATTCCACAATCAATTGCCTTGCGAGCAGCATCTTCTGCAGCAACCTGTGCCGCAAATGGAGTACTACGACGAGAACCTTTAAAGCCCTTACTACCAGCACTTGACCATGTCACCACATCACCATTAGCATCTGCAAAAGTAACAATAGTATTGTTAAAACTTGCAGAAATAGTTGCTATTCCTGTTGGAACATTACGCTTAATGCGCTTTTTCTTTGATACAACCTTATTCATTACCAAATTTCCTCACACCTTAGAAGTTACTTCTTCTTATTTGCAACAGTCTTTTTAGGACCCTTGCGTGTACGCGCATTTGTTTTAGTTCTTTGACCACGTACAGGAAGACCTCTACGATGACGAAGACCACGGTAGCAACCCAAATCCATCAAGCGTTTGATGTTGGACTGAACAAGACGACGCAAATCACCTTCTACAGTGTGGTTGGAATCAATAAGCTTTCTTATGGCATTAATTTGATCGTCATTGAGATCTTGAGCACGTGTGTCTCTGTTTATAGACAACTGATCAAGTATCTTTTGAGAGGATTTACGACCAAGACCATGTATGTACGTAAGCGAAACTTCGATACGCTTGTTACGCGGAATGTCAACGCCCGCAATTCTTGCCACAACTAACCTCCGATATTCTTTCTATTAACCTTGACGCTGCTTGTGTTTTTTATTTTCACAAATAACCCTAACTACTCCAACGCGACGAATAACTTTGCATTTATCACAAATTGGCTTTACACTAGCTCTAACTTTCATTAGCACAAACTCCTCAGGAAAAACTCAAAAAACTTTACTATTTAGATCTAAAAACAATTTTAGCTCTAAACCTACCATCTTTAGTCTTATCATTTGGATTTAACTCAACTTTTACCCTATCGCTAGGTAAAATATTGATGCAATTCATTTTCATTCTACCCGAAACGTGAGCAAGAACTTTGAGACTATTATCGAGTTCCACTATAAACAAGTTGTTAGGAAGCTTTTCTGCAACTATCCCCTCTAACTCAACTTTTTTAGGTCTACCGTCGTCTTCTAACTCAACGTTTTTGCCTTTATCGTCTTCGTCAAATTTTGCTTTTTTTGGTTTATTTTCGTAATCAACCATTTAAACTCTTACTCCAATGATAACAAAGAGCGTTATTGGGTATCCCAATATGCTGCTTAAATCAAGTTCAATCTTTATTTTCTTAACAAAATTGATACAATTTCAGCATAAACAAACTCAGGATGACGCAATCCATCAATAACACAAAGATTATTTTTGTCAGCATAAAAACTCGCTAAAGGCAAGGTTTCTTTCTGATAAACTGTAAATCTCTTACGTACTGTTTCTGGTTCATCATCTTTACGACGGAACATTGTTCCTTGTTTCCCACAACCAGTGCACACAAAATGGCCTATATTGGTTTGCTGTGGAATAGCCTCAATTTTACCACATGACGAACAGGTCCAACGTCTTTCAAACCTTTCAATCAATTTGTCTAAATCTGCAGACAAAGAAAGAACAAGATCAACTTTGCTAGAAAACTTATTAAGAACAAGATCGAGATCTTTTGCTTGAGAAAGATTTCTAGGAATACCATCGAGCAAGATAATGTCGTTATGCTTTGGCTGCATGTTATTCAAAGCATTCTCTAAACATGCAAAAATTGATTGATCATCAACCAAGTGACCTGTTTCTACAATACCTTTAACCCTCAAGCCTAACTCTGACTCGGAAGCAATTTCTTGACGAATAATCGCACCGGTAGAAATATGCTTTACACCCAACCGTGTACTTAATAAAGAGCACTGAGTCCCTTTACCAACTCCTGGAGGGCCAAAAAAACGATGATCTTCATTTATAATCCTGCTTCATAACCTTGTATCATGAGCTGTCGTCTCTCGTGATTGAGATGGAAAAATTAAAAAGTCGTATTTTTGTGTTGCAAGCTGTGAACGAACTTGACGAATAGCTTCTAATGCCACACCAACAACAATTAAAAGAGACGTTCCTCCAAATGTCATTTGCTGTGAAAATGTACTACCAATTAATGAAGGAACAATCACAATAATATTCATGTAGAGAGCTCCTGCAAAAGTAAGACGTGTCACAACCGTATCAAGCGCTTCTGCTGTTTCCGTCCCTGGACGAATACCAGGAATGTACGCATTTTGTCTCTTTAAATTTTCTGCAACATCATCAGATTTAAAGACAATTGAAGCGTAAAAAAACGAGAAAAACAAACCAAGCACAACAAACACTACATTATACAACCAGTGGCCAGGCAAAAAATCAGCCAACCAAACGCTCCCAGCAGCCTTACCAAAACTTAAAAAGGTTGCGGGTACAGCTAAAATTGTGGAAGCAAAAATTGCTGCCATAATACCAGCCATATTTACCTTTAGTGGAAGATGGGTTGCTTGCGCTGACATCACTTTTTTTCCAACAAGACGCTTAGCATAATGAATAGGAATTTTTCTATAGCTCTGTTCAAAAAAAGTAACAGCAAAAACAAGAAAGACAGCAAAAGCAATTATACCTAATGCTCCGAGAAGAGCTCCGCTATTTTGCTTAACCATTTCTACAATTGTCATAGCAGAAGATGGCAGATAAGCAACAATACCAGCAAAAATAAGTAAACTGATTCCGTTTCCAATACCCTTATCTGTAATTTGCTCTCCAAGCCACATTACAAAACAACTACCAGCTGCCATTAAAACACAAGACATAATTCTAAATGACATTCCTGGATCGAGAACAATCATTCCACCCGTTGGGCCTCTAGAAGCTTCAAGCCCTGCTGAAAGCAAGTAGGCCTGAACTAACGCAAGTAATACAGAAAGAGCTCTAGTAATACGCGTAATTTTTTGTCTTCCAACCCCACCTTCCTTTTGCATTTGCTCAAGAGAAGGAAGAACAACTGTCATTAGCTGAATAATAATGCTTGCAGAGATGTATGGCATTACAGCAAGACTAAAGATGGAGAAGTGACTCAGCGCTCCCCCAGAAAACATATTAAATATCTTTAATAATCCAGCGCCTTGCTGACTCGCAAACAAAGCAAGTTCTTTCGCATCTATGCCAGGAACAGGAATATGCACTCCAAAGCGAAAAACGAGAAGTGCTAACAATGTAAACAATAAACGCTTTACAAGGACATTTTCTGTCCAGACACTTCCCTGAGGCATTGGCGAATCACTCCTCAATAGTTACGCCTTTTGCGAGCAGTTTTTCTCTTGCTCCCTCAGACATAACAAAATTTTTCACAATTTTTAGATCAGCAGGAACCGCTCCAACAGAAAGCAACTTAGCAATGCCTTGTGAAACAAAAACACGACCATCTAAAATACCAGCCTCAATATAAGGAGTTGTATCTTTTAGATTTAAGGACTCAACCTTAATTGCGCAAACATTCTTAAAACCGCGTTTAGGAATTCTACGGTAAAGAGGAGTTTGGCCGCCCTCAAACCCTGGACGAATGCTAGAACCAGAACGAGCTGTTTGGCCCTTACCACCACGACCACCAGTCTTACCAAGACCGCTTCCAGGTCCTCTGCCTAAACGGCGTCTATCTTTTCTTGCGCCCGGATTTGGACGAAGTTCTTCTATTTTCAAGTTAATACTCCTTACTCAGCTGGCTCAACTTTGATAAATTGAATTACCTTATTGACCTGACCAAGTATTGGATTCACATTTGGTAATACACGTGAAGATCCAATTCTAGAAAGACCAAGTGACACTAATGTTTTACGTTGTGACATACTGCGGCCTGCAAAACTGCGGAGCAGGGTCACTTTAATTTTTGGGGTATTGATACTTTGCATTGTTTAAATTCCCCTTTTATTTGCGCGCTTTTAGATATTCTTCAGTAGTAGAAAGCTGCTTAAGACCTTTAAATGCTGCTTTTACAACATTATGCGGATTTCTGCTACCCTGAATTTTAGCCATGATGTTAGGAATACCGGCAAGTTCTGCAACAGCACGTACAGAACTACCTGCAACAATACCGCTACCTTCGGAAGCTGGACTTAGTAACAAATGACTTGCTCCAAATTTTGCATTCACGACAAATGGAATAGTTTGTTTTTCCATTGGAACATTGATTAATGATTTCTTTGCTTGCGCAACAGCCTTTCTCACAGCTTCAGGAACTTCCGCTGCTTTACCAAGACCGTAACCAACTGTCCCTTGACGATCTCCAACTACAACAAGAGCGGAAAAGCTCATGCGTCGACCACCCTTAACAGTTTTCGAAACACGGGATACGCTCACAACACGATCTTCAAAACGATCTTTTTTCTGTTCTTCTTTATTTATTTGCATTTTCTGCTTTTCCTTAATAAAGTTCAGCTGTTAAAACTGAAGACCCGCTTCACGCGCGGAATCAGCAAGAACTTGAACACGCCCATGGTATGTAAAACCATTTCTATCAAATACAACTGAACTCACGCCAGCATTCTTAGCTCTTTCAGCAACCAAAGAACCAACTTTTAGTGCCATTGTCTTGCCACGTAAACCTGTTGATTTCATGTCTGCTTCAATAGAACTTGCGCATGCAACCACAATACCTTTTACATCATCAATAACTTGCGCCTGAATATGGCGGTTACTTTTAAAGATGCAAAGGCGAGGTTTTGTTAAATCAGAAGAGCGACGACGCCAGAAACGCATCTTACGTAATTGTCTGATTCTTTTACGATTAATTAAACGATACATAAAAACTCCTGGCCTTCTGCTAACATACAGAAAGCACTAATAATAAACAGGCAAATGTTATTTTTTGCCTGCAGATTTACCAACCTTAGTGACTATCACTTCACCAGCATAGCGAATTCCCTTACCTTGATAAGGTTCAGCAGGGCGCACTGCACGCACTTTAGCGGCAATTTGTCCTACAAGTTCCTTATCAACTCCAGAAATATTGACTTTGCCTGTTTTATCAACTTCAAAATTGATTCCTACAGGTGGTTCAATATTTACTGGATGAGAATATCCAACAGTTAGATTTAAAATCTTTCCAGCCATGTTTGCACGGTAGCCTGTCCCTTGAATTTCAAGCGATTTGCTAAATCCAGCAGAAACACCCTGAATCATGTTAGAAAGAAGGGTTCTATACAAACCCCAATATGCAGATTGATTTTCTCCGCTATTCGCAGAAACAACAACTTCATTGTTGTCTTGAGCAATTGATATACGGCCAAAAGTATCACGTTTCATTGTTCCTTTTGTGCCATTCACTTCGAGAATATTGCCGCTTAGTTTTACGGTTACTCCCGAAGGAATTTTAATTGGCTGCTTACCAACTCTTGACATAGGAGCCTCCTAAAAGTCTTCGAAAGTTACCAGACATACGCCAAAACTTCTCCACCAACGCGTTCCATACGAGCAGATTTACTCGTTAAAACACCTTTTGGTGTAGTAAGAATAGCAAAACCAAGACCACCACGGATTTTAGGAAGATCTGCAACTCCTTTGTAAACACGGCAACCAGGTTTGGAAACGCGTTTGATTCCACGAATCACGGGTTGACCTGTTTCACTGTATTTCATTGCAATTTTGATCTTGCCTTGTCCGTTATCTTTAATCAGCCTATACCCACGAATGAGTCCTTCAGCTTCTAAGATTTTTGTAATTTCAATTTTCATAATGCTTGCAGGAATTGTTGCATACTTTAAACCTGCGCTTGAAGCATTACGGATACGAGTTAACATATCTGCGATTGGATCAGTTATATTCATATTTGTTCACCTCACCAACTTGCCTTGACCATTCCAGGAATTTGTCCTGAAAGGGCATTTTTGCGAAGGCAAATACGGCATAAACCAAAGTCTCTATAATAACCACGAGGACGACCACATTGATTACAGCGATTATGCTGACGAGTAGAAAACTTGGCTTTTTTATTTGCCTTATTAATCATTGCTAAACGAGCCACATCTATCCCCTTTACTTTCTAAACGGCATATCGAGGAGAGTCAGAAGCTCACGAGCTTCTTCATCTGTTTTCGC
Source organism: Spirobacillus cienkowskii (assembly GCF_037081835.1). Taxonomy (GTDB): domain Bacteria; phylum Bdellovibrionota_B; class Oligoflexia; order Silvanigrellales; family Silvanigrellaceae; genus Silvanigrella; species Silvanigrella cienkowskii. The sequence continues at coordinate 2,183,990 of NZ_CP146516.1, forward strand.
AGAAGTCACGATAGTGATACTCAAACCGCGTGTTTTATCTACTTTGTCCGCTTCGATTTCAGGAAAAATGATCTGCTCACGAATTCCGAGAGAGTAGTTACCTCGACCATCAAAACTATTAGAAGACACTCCACGGAAATCGCGCACACGTGGTAACGCTACCGATACAAGTTTGTCGTAAAATTCAAACATACGTTCTTTACGAAGCGTTACGGAAGCACCAATTGGCATTCCTGCGCGCAACTTAAAGGTTGCAATAGATTTTTTTGCACGAGTTATCACAGCTTTTTGGCCGGTGATAATTTCAAGTTCTGCAGCAGCAGCTTCTAGAGCTTTGATATTTTGTGTTGCTTCGCCTTGGCAAGTATTAACAACGATTTTTACAATCTTAGGAAGCTCCATCACATTTTTATTTGTATGAAGTTTCTTAAGCTCTGGTAAAACTTTGTCGCTGAACTTTGCCATGTATCTAGGCTTTACACCTTTAAGGTGTTCACCGCGAACAACTACTGCACCGTAGTCTGAACCTTTTTTTCCAGCAGTCTTTTTAACTGCTTGATTTTTTTCGCTTGCCATGGATTATAGAACCTCCGGAGCCAAGCTGATAATCTTGCCACAATTACGTTGTCTTAATTCACGAGCAATTGGTCCGAAAATACGGGTTCCAACTGGTTCTTTTTCATTTTTGACAATTTTTACAAGAACAGCAGCATTTTCATCAAAACGGATACGAGAACCATCAGTTCTCGATACTTCTTTTTTACAGCGAACCACAATTGCTTTGTGGACTTCACCTTTTTTAACACGCCCACCAGGCACAGCATCTCTTACAGAAACAACAATCAAGTCACCAACTCGTGCGTAACGACGGAAAGAACCACCCATTACACGAATGACATTGAGAGTACGCGCTCCGCTATTATCGGCTGCTACCAGGATTGATTCTGGCTGAATCACGATACACCCCATTAAATGAGAGACAAAAATAAAACTAATTAAAGGTTGTTACATTACTCAGTAACAACAGAAACAACTTTCCAAGACTTGTTTTTAGAGATACGACGACATGGTAAAATTTGTACATCTTTACCAAGAGTAATACCTTCTACTCCAAACGAATCCGCAAGCAAAGACGTATGCAAGTGCAGATACTTACCATAAGTCTTACAAGGAACAACGCGTGGGATTTCAACTTTAATCGTTTTAGTATCTTTTGAGATCCCAACGACACGAGCTCTAATAGGATTCTTAGTGATAACTTTGTTTTCCATATATTTACCTCAATATTATTGTTTAGTGGTTAAAGCCTTTTTGCGAGAAAGAACTCTTAAATCTCTTCTCAAGCCAGCTACACCACCACCATTCGTAATGATGGCAGGATCCATGGAAACTCTGAACTTAACAAGCTCTTTAATACACTGAGCTTGCATCGCAGAAACATCACTAGAGTTTAAATCAGAAAATTTTTTTTGTTTTTTCATTGATTTTCCCAAACCTTTTCACTTCTGCTCATGATGCGAGTTTTAAAAGGGAGCTTTGCTGCCGCAAGTTGAAATGCCTCTTTTGCAAGATTTGCAGGAACACCCTGAATTTCAAATATAACGCGCCCCGAGCGAATTGGACAAATCCAGCGATCCAAACCACCTTTACCAGAACCCATACGAGTTTCAGCTGGTTTTTTTGTGATTGGCTTGTCTGGAAACACACGAATCCAAACCTTTCCACCACGCTTTATGTGACGAGTCAAGGCAATTCGACTTGCTTCGATCTGACGAGCTTCAAGTTTTCCAGGTTCAATAGCCTGAAGAGCAAAATCTCCAAAATCTACGCTGTTGCAACGATCCGCAACACCTTTAATACGACCTTTATGAGATTTACGAAATTTAACTTTTTTTGGAGCCAACATTTTTTAATTACTCCTCATTGCGTGCCGTTTTGGCTCCAGCAGTTGTACTTGCTGCTTTACCAAAGACTTCACCTTTAAATAACCAAACCTTAACTCCAATGAGACCATATGTTGTTAAAGCCTCAGAAGTTCCATAATCAATATCTGCTCGCAAAGTATGCAAAGGAACACGACCTTCCATATACCACTCTGTACGAGCCATTTCAGCACCATTTAAACGACCAGCAACACGAATTTTAATTCCTTTGCTACCAGCTTTCATAGCCTGTTGCATAACCTTTTTCATTGCTCTTCTAAAGGAAATGCGTTTTTCAAGTTGTTGTGCAACATTAAATGCCGCCAACTGTGCATTTGTATCTGGATTTTTAACTTCAAAAACATCAACTTTGATTGATTTGTCGTTAGCTTTGATGACAGTTTTCACTTCATCACGAAGTTGCTCAATACCTTTACCTTGCTTGCCAATAAGCTTGCCAGGTTTTGCTGTGTATACTTTAACTACAACTTGCTTTGCTGCACGTTCAATTTCAACACGAGCAACGCCTGCTTCTGTATACTTTTTTGAAATAAACTTACGAATATTCAAATCTTCATTAAGGTTTTTAGCAAATTCACGTTTACTAAACCAACGAGAATCCCAAGTCTTGTTAATACCAAGTCTCAAACCAATTGGATGTACTTTCTGACCCACTGTTGTACCCTCTGTTAATTAAGTTTAAGACGAATAGTTAAGTGTGACGTCTTTTTCAAAATTGGCGTCGCACGTCCTTGCGCACGCGGCATAAACATGCGGCGACGAGGACCTTCATTTACTACAAAGTCACTAATTACAGTATTTACAGCACTATTTTCAGGAAGCTGTGCCAACGCAGAGCGAATAAGCTTAACTGTCGCCACAGAACCTGAGCGTCTTTCTACTGAAAGCAAAGCTATTGCTTGAGGTACAGTTTTACCAATAATTAGCGGTCTTAATAATCTCGCTTTGCGTGCGGTGCACTTTGCAGCATAGTGCGTTGCTTTTGCGTCCATAAATTACCTCTTACTTTTTCTTAGCAGCTTTTTTATCCGCACCGTGACCATGGAAGGTACGAGTTGGAGAAAACTCACCAAGCTTGTGACCAACCATGTTTTCATTTACGTACACAGGAACAAATTTTTTTCCATTGTGCACAGCAAACGTAACTCCAACAAACTCTGGAATAATTGTAGAACGGCGACTCCAAGTTTTAATAACTTTGGCAGAACTTCTGCCTTCAGTAACCTTTTGAAGCAAATGGCCATCTACAAAAGGACCCTTTTTCAACGAACGTGACATTGCTTTACCCCTATAAATTATTTCTTACGACGGCTTACAATAAACTTATCGCTAGGTTTTGCCTTGCGTGTTTTGTAACCTTTAGACAATTGACCCCATGGAGAACATGGATGACGACCACCACTTGTACGGCCCTCACCACCACCCATTGGATGATCAACAGGGTTCATAGCGACACCACGAACAGTTGGGCGCACACCTTTCCAACGATTACGACCTGCCTTACCAATTGATATATTCATATGATCTGCGTTAGAAACAACACCTATCGTTGCATAGCAATCATCAGGAATAAGGCGAAGTTCTCCGGATGGCATACGGATTTGCGCATATTTTTCAATACGTCCTACCAAAGTTGCAGAAGCACCAGCACTACGCACCAGCTTTGCACCAGCTCCAGGACGCATTTCGATACTATGAATGGTTGTACCTGCAGGAATTTTCTTAAGAGGAAGGCTATTGCCAGACTTAATATCAGCTTCACTTGAAGCAATGATTTTTGTTCCCACTTTAACTCCATCAGTAGCTAGCACATAGCGGCGATCACCATCTATGAACTTAACCAATGAAATAAATGCTGTACGATTTGGATCATACTCAACAGAGGTCACAACACCTTCAACATCTTTACGACTTCTTTTCCAATCAATGATACGGTACTTAGTTTTGTTCCCGCCTCCTTGATGACGAACAGTAATGCGCCCTGTATTATTACGACCAGCCTTATTTGGCTTTGACTCCAAAAGAGGCTTATAAGGTGCATCAGTAGTAAGAACTTCTCTATAATTGATATAACTTTGTGTTCTTGTTGTGGCCGTATAAGGCCTTAATTGTCTGATTCCCATTTTCCTCATCCTTGCGCGATAATTCGAGGATTTTTCCGCGCACTAAAACTAAAAAAATATTCTAAATATAGAACAACTCACTTAAGCATTAGAAGCTTGCTCAGAATCCGCAGCAGCCACAACTGGAGCTGGCAACTCTTGACCATCTTTTAAACGAATAAATGCTTTCTTGATGTTTGGAAGCTTGACATTAGAAGCGCCACCTTTTTTAGAGCGCGCTTTGCGAACAACTCTTCCACGCAAAATAGCAGTATTTACACTTGCTACATCAACGCCAAAAACATCTTTTACAGCAGCTTTGATATCTGCCTTAGTCGCTTTCAAATCAACTTTAAGGGTATACACTTTCTTTTCCAAAAGAGCGTATGACTTTTCGCTTAAAACTGACCCTTTAATAACATAATCCGAACGCATGTTCATATCCTTTCTCCAAAAATTCAGTCCGCTAACCTAGACTCAAGAACCTTGAACGCCTCAGGACTTGCGATAAGACTGCGAGCTTGAAGAATCGTAAAAGCATTGACTTGCTCAGGACTTACAAGATGAACACCACGAATATTACGCAACGCGCGAATTGTAGTTTCAGATGGATTGCTAAGACAAACCAAAGTATTACCAGTCAAATCCGCCGCATTCTTTAAAATAGATGCCGCATCTTTTGTTTTGCCACTTGGAAAATCAAGCGCTCCAACAAAAATTTTACCTGCCTTGATACGTTCAGAAATCGCAATACCAAGCGCAACACGGCTCATTTTTGTAGGAATTGCCTGACGGTAATCGCGCGCCTTTGGACCATGCGCTACACCACCACCAACATGCAATGGAGCTACAAACGAACCACGACGAGCACTGCCCGTTTTCTTTTGCTTGTACGGTTTCTTGCCAGTAGACTTCACCATCGCGCGTGTTTTTACGCCAACAGTACCTTGTCTCTGGTTGGCTCTATAAGCCTTAATAACCTGCCAAAGAGTACCTTTGTTACGATCTGCATAACTAACCAGGCTCTCTGGAAGGGCTTCAATTTTAGACAACATAAGCTATCCCTTCCCAAAACTTAAACAAATACCATACCACCGCGTGCACCAGGCACACCGCCTACAACAGCCATTACCGACTCTTCATGAGACCAGTATGCAACTTGAACATTACGGAGAGTTACTTGCACATTACCGTCTTGGCCAGGCATTTTTTTACCTTTCATGACACGACCAGGTTCAGCACGCATCCCCACAGAACCAGGAGAACGATGAAAACGGCTACCATGACTTGCAGGACCACCACCAAAACCATGGCGAGTCATCGCATCTTGAAAACCGCGACCTTTTGAAAAACCAGTAATTTTTAATTTTTGACCGACAGAAATAGCGGGAGCTTTGAGAGGCGAGCCAACTTCATAATCAGCTGGATTATCAACAACCCATCCACGTACAAGTTTATTTTTATGACCTGTATCATATTCAACAACAACAACGACTTTACCACCTTCTAAAGTTTCATGTCTGATAACTTTAGCAGGCTGCATTTTTAGGACTGTTACACCTTGTGCAGAACCACTTACCGTGAACGCACTAGTCATGCCCACTTTGCTAAAAGCATAACGCACCATATGACTTTAACTCCTGCTGGTTGCAAAAACTTACAGCGCCAGCTTTTTGTTAAAACTTCAAAAAACAAAACTGAATTTTGAAGCGTAATTAAAAAAATAAAAAGAAGTCTCAGTAAAGATTGATCTCAACATCAACACCTGCAGCCAAATCTAACTTCATAAGACCATCAACAGTTTGTTGTTTTGGCTCGAGAAGGTCGATAAGACGGCGATGAGTACGGATTTCAAACTGTTCACGTGACTTTTTGTCGACATGAGGAGATCTCAATACTGTGTAACGATTAATAATTGTTGGCATAGGAACTGGGCCAGCGATTTTAGCGCCTGTGCCTTTTGCCTTGTTAATAATCTGAGCTACGCTCTGGTCAACCAGAGAAACATCATAGCCCTTAAGACGAATACGGATTTTTTGGCTTTCCATTAAACTATACTCCAAACCGTTGGGCGTCGATTCGTACCGTAGAACAACGCCCATTGTCAAGCAAAAATTGTAAAATTAGAGCAATAAGTACGCATAAGAAATAGACACAAAATGCCTATCTCATTTGGTGATGAGATCCTGTTCCAAGGCGAGCAACAACCTGAGGAATAGATGCTTCAATAATTGCTTCCGCATCAAGACTTTGACCTTCAACAAACATTTCAAGATTATTATAGAAGCTAACACCCGTACCCGCTGGAATAAGGCGACCCATGATCACATTTTCCTTTAAGCCGCGAAGTAAGTCTTTACGACCCGCTAAAGCAGCCTCTGTCAATACACGTGTTGTCTCTTGAAACGATGCAGCAGAAATAAACGATTCCGTTGACGACGCTGCACGTGCAATACCCAAAAGTAATGGCTCTGCACTTGCAGGACGAGCGCCACGCTGAATTGCTAACTCATTTTGTTCTTCAAACGTCCACTTCTCAACCTGTGCTGCAGGTAAAAACTCTGTGTCACCAGGATCTTTAATACGAACACGACGCAACATCTGTTTAACAATAATTTCAATATGCTTATCGTCAATGTTCACACCCTGAAGCTTATAAACAGCTTGAATTTCAGAAACAAGATAGCCTGCTAACGCCTTCTCTCCTAAAACCTTTAATATGTCATGAGGATTGAGAGGACCATCAACCAACGGCTCTCCTGCGCGAATGAAATCTCCTTCAGTTACCACAACGTGGCGTCCCTTTGGAATTAAGTATTCGCGACTGTCTCCACCACCTAGTTCAGGAGTGACGACAACTCTTCTTTTGCCCTTAATATCTGAACCAAAAGAAACAAAACCATCAATTTCAGAAATTATTGCAAAAGTTCTGCGCTTTTGTGCTAAGAACAGCTCAGCAACTCGCGGTAGACCACCTGTAATATCTTTAGTTTTAGCTTGTTCACGAGGAATTTTTGCTAACACATCACCTGGATAGACGGTGTCATTATCCGCAAACATAATGGTTGCACCACTTGGCAATGGATAACGCGCATCACGGGTATCAGTAATACGAATCGCAGTTCCTGTATCATCAGTAATCACGATTGCTGGCTTGATTTTAGTATCTTTGTTCTCAATCACCACACGGCGTGTTAAACCAGTCACTTCATCAGTACGTTCTTCAACAGACACGCCTTCATAGAGATCTTGGAATTTCACTTTACCCGGAACTTCAGAGACAATCACAACAGAGTGCGGATCCCATTCAATAAGCATTGTGCCTACTTTTACACTTGCCCCATCTTTCACAAAAACTTTTGATCCATATGGAATGGAATGGCGATCGCGCTCAATTCCATCTAAGTCGTAAACAATGACTTCGCCGTTACGACCCATTGCTGTGTCCCATTCATTACGCCCTCTCACTAAACTGACGTTAGAAAGCTGAACACGGCCTTCAACTTTTGCTTCATAAGATGATGCTTGAGATTGCGTTGTTGCTGTACCACCAGAGTGGAAGGTACGCATTGTCAACTGAGTTCCCGGCTCACCGATAGATTGAGCCGCAATAACACCAACTGCTTCACCAACATTCACCAAATTACCTGTAGCAAGGTCACGACCATAGCATTTTGCACACACACCACGGCGCGTACGACATGTTAAAACAGAACGCACATACACGCGGTCTATTTTTGCCTGATCGAGGTGAACAACAGAATCCTCATTGATTTCTTCGTTAGCTTTAACAATAACTTCACCTGTTGCACGATTTTTAATGTCATACAAAGAGGTTCTTCCTAAAGTACGATTTCCTACACGCTGAATCACTTCTCCGCCTTCAACGACTGATGTGATTTCAACGCCATCTAGAGTACCGCAGTCTGTTTCAGAAATAATCGTATCTTGCGCAACATCCACAAGCTGACGCGTTAAGTAACCAGAAGATGCTGTTTTTAATGCAGTATCGGCAAGACCTTTACGCGCACCATGCGTGTTAATAAAGTATTGAAGGATAGTGAAACCTTCTCGCAAATTTGACGTCACAGGAGTTTCAATAATTTCCCCAGTTGCCTTAGCAACCAAGCCCTTCATACCAGCCAACTGACGCATTTGCTGCTTCGATCCACGAGCTCCTGAGTCAGCCATCATATACAATGAGTTGAAAGATTGAATCTGAACGCTTTCACCTTTTTGGTTTACCGCAGGCTGAGTTTCTAGCTGCTTCAACATTTTAACAGTAATTTCATCCTGAACGCGCGACCAAATATCAATCACCTTATTGTGACGCTCACCTTCAGTAATAAGACCTTCTGCATATTGCTCACGAACTTCTTTAACTTCATTGTAAGCTTCATCCAAAAGTTTTGGTTTTTCTTTTGGAATCATCATATCTTTAATCGCAATAGAAATACCAGATTCTGTTGCATAACGATAACCCAACTCACGCAAGGCATCTGCTAGCAAAACAGTTTCTTTCGCTCCACAAAAACGATATGTATCATTGACAAGAACAGCGAGTGCTTTTTGATCAAGCGCTTTGTTGTATTTTTTGAAAAATGGAACATTTTCTGGGATCACTTCTTTTAAAATACAACGGCCAACAGTAGTTTGCACAAGCTCTTTTTCACCAGGCTTAACGCGCACAAACACTCTTGTATGCAGCTCTACAAATCCATGATCATACGCAACACGCACTTCATCAAGACTTGAAAACTTCATACCATCACCACGCGCCGTGATATTTTCACGCGTCAAATAGTAAAGCCCTAGAACAATGTCCTTACGAGGCTCAATAATTGGTGTACCATGCTGTGGCGATAAAATATTATTTGTCGACATCATCAACACACGTGCCTCAATTTGCGCTTCTAAACTTAGAGGAACGTGAACACACATTGTGTCTCCGTCAAAGTCCGCGTTGAACGCCTGACAAACCAAAGGATGAAGCTGAATCGCCTTGCCTTCAATCAAAACAGGCTCAAACGCTTGAATACCCAAACGGTGAAGTGTTGGAGCACGGTTTAAAAGAACTGGATGCTCTTTGGTACATTCTTCGAGCAAATCCCATACTTCTGGGCGCTCTTTTTCCACCATTTTTTTAGCGCTTTTTATTGTAGAAACATATCCCCGCTCTTCTAATTTATTAAATAAGAACGGCTTAAACATTTCAAGAGCCATCAATTTAGGCAAACCACACTGATGCAAACGAAGTTCTGGCCCTGCAACAATGACAGAACGACCAGAATAATCGACACGCTTTCCAAGCAAGTTTTGACGGAAGCGACCGCTTTTCCCTTTAAGCATATCGGATAATGAACGAAGTGGACGCTTGTTAGGTCCTGTAAATACTTTTCCGCGACGGCCATTATCAAACAAAGCATCAATTGCTTCTTGAAGCATGCGTTTTTCATTACGGACAATAATTTCAGGAGCATTAAGCTCTATCAAACGCAATAAACGATTATTACGATTGATCACACGACGGTACAAATCGTTCAAATCAGATGTTGCAAAACGACCTCCATCCAACGGAACAAGAGGACGCAAATCAGGAGGCAATACAGGAATCACAGAAAGCATCATCCACTCTGGACGATTGTCGCTCATTGTGAATGCACCTACGACTTTTAAGCGTTTGATCAGTTTTTTACTTTGAGCGTCTGATGTTGTTGTCATCAAAGATTCTTTTAATTGCTCAGAAAGTTCAAATACATCAACAGATTGAAGCATTTCAAGCAGAGCATCTGCACCGATTCCTACGCGAAACGCATTATTACCAAGCTCTCTGACTTTTGCTGCAAAACGATCTTCAGAAATTAATTCATGTTTTTTAAGATCTGACGTTCCAGGATCAAGAACGATATAAGATTCACAATAAAGAACTTTTTCCAGATCTTTTAAAGAGATATCTACGACACAGCCGATTCTGGATGGTAAGCTTTTTAGAAACCAGATATGCGCCACAGGACTTGCCAAGTTAATATGACCCAGTCTTTCACGACGCACTTTGCTTTCAATCACCTCAACACCGCATTTTTCACACACGGTCCCACGATGTTTTTTTCTTTTATATTTTCCACAAATACATTCAAAATCGCGAACAGGTCCAAAAATTTTACCACAAAAAAGGCCGTCACGCTCTGGTTTAAATGTTCTATAATTAATTGTTTCTGGTTTTTTAACTTCGCCGTATGACCAGCTTCTGATTCTCTCAGGAGAAGCCAAACCAATCTTAACAGCGCTAAAACTCAAAGGATCTACAGGTTTGTCGAAGAAACTGTAAACATCTTTGGAACCTTCATTCATATTCATGCTTAAACTCCTTCGATTTATTGAATTTCTCGTATATCGCGCTGAAGGTCATCCAAACTGATTTCATTTTCATCACGAATAAGACTGACATCCAAAGCAAGCGATTGCATTTCTTTGACAAGAACATTGAAAGACTCAGGTAAACCAGGGAGCATCATGTTTTCGCCTTTTACAACAGCTTCATACATCTTCGTACGACCTGCAATATCATCTGATTTTACAGTTAAAAATTCTTGTAGAGTGTAAGCGGCGCCATACGCTTCCATTGCCCACACTTCCATTTCTCCAAGTCGCTGACCACCAAACTGAGCTTTACCGCCCAATGGCTGCTGGGTCACAAGACTGTATGGCCCAATAGAACGCGCATGGATTTTTTCATCGACAAGGTGGTGCAAACGCAACACATACATAACACCAACTGTAACAGGGCGATTGAACTTCTCACCAGTTCGTCCATCGTACAGAGTAACCTGACCCGAACGATCAAGATCTGCGAGTTCGAGATATTTAAAGATTTCTTCTTCTTCTGCCCCATCAAACACAGGGTTAGAAAGTGTCACACCCTCTTTGTATTTACGCACAAACTGACGCAATTCTTCGTTAGAACATGATTTTACAAATTCATGGACAGAAGGATCATCCCAAATTTTACAGATATATTCTTCAAGTTCGTTGCGAGGCGCTGCCTTGTCCATCATTTCATTGATTTTTTGACCAATACCACGAGCCGCCCAACCAAAGTGAGTTTCCATAATTTGGCCAATATTCATACGAGATGGGACACCCAACGGACTCAAAACAATATCAACAGGCTGTCCATTTTCGAGATAAGGCATGTCTTCCATGGGAACAATTTTTGAAATTACACCTTTGTTACCATGACGGCCTGCAAGCTTATCACCCACTTGCAAACGGCGTTTGATAGCAACGTAAACCTTCACCATTTTGATCACACCAGGAGGCAATTCGTCTCCTCGTTTTGCTCTAGCAATTTGAGATTCTGTCATCTCGCGTACAAGAGCTATTTTTTCATTCATAGATTTTTTAATTTTTGCTAGTAAAGAGCTTTTCTCTGAATTTACAATTTCAAGAGATTTAATTTGCTCAATACTCATTCCGGCAAAAGCTTCTTTGCGAATTTTCTCTCCAGAAGACACTTTAATGGTTTGGCCTTCGTGAACAGTTTCAAAACTTACCGCTGCAACGTCGTTAGAGAACAGTGACTCTAATTTTTCGACAGTTGATTTACGAATAATTTGAATGCGATCGCGCTCATCTTTTTTGAGTTTAGCAATTTCTTGTTCTTGAACTTGAATCATACGACTATCAAGCTCAGCACCTTCACGAGAGAAGACTTTTGCACCAATCACAGTTCCTTGAACTCCTGGCGGAACACGCAAAGAAGTATCGCGAACGTCAGCTGCTTTTTCACCGAAAATTGCACGTAATAATTTTTCTTCAGGAGTTAGCTGAGTTTCTGCTTTAGGAGTTAATTTTCCAACTAAAATATCGCCAGGCTTAACTTCTGCACCAATACGCACAACACCTGCATCATCAAGATCTTTTAATGATTCATCACTCACATTAGGAATATCTGAAGTAATTTCTTCTTTACCTAATTTTGTGTCACGACTAATACACTCAAATTCTTGGATGTAAACAGACGTATAAAGATCGTCACGAACAACTCGTTCAGAGACCACAATTCCATCTTCGTAGTTGTATCCATTCCAAGGTAAGAATGCGACAACAACATTTTGCCCTAACGCTAACTCGCCCATTTCTGTCGCAAAACCGTCAGCAATAATATCGCCTTTTTCGACTCTGTCGCCGACTTTAACAATAGGCTTTTGATTCACACAGGTATCAACGTTAGAACGCGTAAACTTCACAAGAGTATAAATATCAACTTCTGACGCAACTTCAGTCACATCTGAAGAAACTTCATTGGCTTTAATCACAACACGTTCTGCATCAACAGAAATCACCATACCTGCACGGCGCGCAACAACGGTCACACCAGAATCGGCGGCAACTGTGCGTTCCATACCTGTACCAATTAACGGTGCCTTAGTACGCAACAATGGCAAGCCTTGACGCTGCATGTTGGCACCCATCAACGCACGGTGCGCATCGTCATTTTGCAAAAATGGAATCAACGAGGCTGCAACAGATACAGCCTGATTTGTTGCAACATCCATTAAATCAACTTCTTCAGCAGAGTAGATGTTGGTTTCACCAGAACTGCGCGCGTTTAAAAGATCATTTGCATTAATTTTATTTTCGCTATCTGTTTTAATACGAGCTTGCGCAATAACGTGGTCACGCCATTCATCTGTTGATGAATAATAACGAACCTCATCTGTTGGCTGTCTATCGTTTACAGTACGATAAGGAGTTTCAATAAATCCATACTTGTTAACTTGCGCAAATGAAGCAAGCGAAACAATAAGACCAATATTAGGTCCTTCAGGAGTTTCAATCGGACAAATACGACCATAGTGAGTAGGATGCACGTCACGCACTTCAAAGCCCGCTCTTTCGCGAGAAAGACCCCCAGGTCCTAGAGCAGATAGACGACGCTTATGATAAACCTCAGCCAATGGGTTGGTTTGGTCCATAAATTGACTCAACTGCGAAGAACCAAAAAACTCTTTAACAACAGCAGTAACTGGCTTGGCATTGACAAGATCGTGAGGCATTAGGCTGTCTAAATCTTGCAATTGCAGACGCTCTTTAATTGCTCGTTCAATACGAGTCAAACCAATACGGTATTGATTTTCCAACAACTCGCCCACAGCACGCACACGACGATTTCCAAGATGGTCAATGTCGTCGACTTTAATTTTTCCGCTGCGCACATCAAGCAAACGCTTAACAGTGCCAATAATATCTTCACGAGTTAACGTGCGGTAGTCGATATCAATGGTGAGATCGATCTTTTCATTTAACTTTAAGCGACCAACTCGAGAGAGATCATATCTGTCTTTTTCAAAAAATAAATTTTGAAATAAGTTGCTTGCATTTTCTAGCGTTGGAGGATCTCCAGGACGCATACGACGATAAATTTCGAGGAGAGCCTCTTCTGTGTTTAATGTTTTATCAACCATTAAAGTATCACGGAAAGAGGAATCAACATTTAAATCATCAATAAATAGAATTTGAAAATTATTGATACCTCTTAACATAATTGCATCAAGTATTTTTTCAGTAATTTCTGTATTGATAGGAAAGAGAACCTCGCCTGTATCAATATCAATGACATCTTGACCAATTACTTTACCAATTAGCTCTTCTTGCGGAAAATGAAGCTCTTCAACGCCAGCAGCTTTTAATTGCTTAATATGAAGAACTGAAATTTTACGATTTCTTTTAACAAGAGTATTTGCAGGATTTTTAGGATCCATTATATCGCTAGAAGCGCGTTGCCCCCGTAAACGATCGAGGTCGACTTTACGATAAAACTGACCATCACGATTTACGATTGTTTCACATTCATAAAACGTTGCCAACAGCTCTTCTGTTGTATAGCCAAGCGCTTTTAAAAGAACTGTCGCTGGCATTTTTCTACGACGATCGATACGGCAATATAGAATGTCTTTAGTATCAAATTCAAAATCTAGCCATGAACCACGATAAGGAATCACGCGAGCATTATATAAAAATTTACCTGAAGATAATGTTTTCCCTTTATCATGATCAAAAAATACACCAGGAGAACGGTGAAGCTGCGATACAACAACTCGTTCAGTACCATTGATAATAAATGTACCATTTTGAGTCATTAAAGGGATTTCGCCGAAATAAACTTCTTGCTCTTTAAAGCCACGAATGGATTTCACTCCAGTTTCGTGATCAACATCCCATATAATAAGACGAATAAGAACCTTTACAGGCGCTGCATAAGTCATGCCTTTTGAGCGACATTCTTCTACAGTATATTTAGGCTCATCCAAGGAGTAACTGACAAATTCAACAGAAGCTGTTGCATCAAAATCTTGAACAGGAAAAACGCTTTTAAAAACACCTTGCAAACCCGCCTCAATACGCGTGTCTGCAGCATCGGTTCCTTGCAAGAATTCCGCGTACGACTTCTTTTGAATGTCAATTAAATTTGGCATTCCGATGATTGGTTTGACTTTTGCAAAAGTGCGACGGTGACGGACGAAGCTAGACGCCAAGTTGGCCATATTAAGTCCTCTACATGAAAAAGAAAGGAATCAAATATTAAGTTGCTCAATTGTGTAGCACGCATGCTTTAGAGGCATAACACACACAAGCAAAGCACACAATATTTGCAGAACAGCAAAAGTCAAGCCATAGAACGAACTGTTCAATAGCTTGACTATAAGCTCTTAAGAATAAGCAAAACAATCAAATCGCGAATTACTTAATCTCGATTGTTGCGCCAACTGCTGTAAGCTTCTTCTTAATTTCTTCTGATTCAGCTTTAGTTACACCAGTTTTAAGGGACTTTGGAGCACCTTCAACAAGATCTTTCGCTTCTTTTAAGCCAAGACCAGTAATTGCGCGAACTTCTTTAATAACGTCAAGTTTTTTATCACCTGAAGCTTTTAAGATCACTTCAAATTCTGTTTGCTCTGCAGCTGCGGCTGCTGCTGGAGCTGCTGCTGCCATCATAGCAACTGGAGCTGCTGCAGAAACGCCAAATTTGTCTTCGAGTTCTTTTACAAGTTCAGCAGCTTGAATAAGAGTTAAGTTTTCAATGTAAGAGATAAATTGTTCTTTAGTAATAGTAGACATAATTGTCGTCCTTTAAAAATTTAAGTTTCGTAGCGAAACAATTAGATTAAACATAAAATAAAACTCTACTTAATAAGTAGTAATTTTCAGCCTGCTTTTTTTTCTTTGATGGCATTAAGAACTTGTACAAAGTTTCTAGAAACACCATTAAGCACACCAAGTAAACCACGATGTGGTGCAACCATTGTACCGATAAGTTGGCCAAGGAGCACTTCGCGTGGAGGTAAAGAAGCCAGCATCTCAATTGACGATGGATTTAATACAGATTTCTCCATATATCCACCAACAATTTGGAGCTTTTCAAACTTCTTTGCAGATTCTGAAAAAACTTTAGCAGCAGCAGCAACATCACCATAAGCAAACACAACGCCTGTTTGGCCTTTAAAAAGCGGAGACATGATATTTTCATCTCTACCTTCTACAGCTTTTTTTGCAATTGTATTTTTAACTACATGGAAATCGGCTTTTACTGCTTTTAACTCACGACGCATCGCCGTTAGCTCTTCAACTGTCATCCCTGAGTAATTAGCAAGGAATACAGCACCAGATTTGTCGAGAGCATTTACAACACTTTCGCGCCACTGGAGTTTAGCATTACGATCCAAGAGAACGCCTCCCCTAAGTTATTCGTATTTCCACAGGCATAATGTAAATACGAGGTTGATTAAACCGCAGGGGCCAAAGTCTATGCGGGATTTATAAGTTGAACAACCTCAACAAAACCTGCAGTCTGAGACCCTTACGAAACAAAAAAACTAAGCTTTATATTCAGCAGCATCAATGCAAACAGAAGGGCTCATTGTTGAACCAACATACACTGATTTTATGTATGTCCCTTTTGCTGCAGCAGGTTTTGCTTTAACTATAGCATCGATGAATGCTTTAGTATTTTCTTCAATTTTATTTGCATCAAAAGAAACTTTTCCAACAGGAGCTTGAACAATTCCAGCCTTATTGACTTTGAATTCAACGCGTCCTGCTTTTGCTTCTTTTACAGCATTTTTAAGATCTTGAGTTACAGTTCCAACTTTTGGATTTGGCATTAAGCCACGAGGAGCAAGGATACGACCTAAACGACCCACAACACCCATCATATCAGGCGTCGCAATTGCCGCTTCAAAATCTAGCCATCCAGACTGAATTTTTTGTGCCAAATCATCGCCGCCAACATAATCAGCTCCTGCTTCTTCTGCTTCACGGATTTTTTCGCCCTTAGCAAAAACAAGAACGCGCACCTTCTTGCCAAGACCATGAGGAAGCACAACAGCACCACGAACATTTTGATCAGCATGACGCGGATCAACACCCAAATTCATTGCTATTTCTACTGTTTCATCAAATTTAACGTAAGACATATCTTTAAGTAATTGACTTGCTTCACTTAATGGATATGACTTACCAGGAGCTACTTTAGTTGCAGCTTCTTTCATTTTTTTACTAATTTTTCTTGCCATATTAAACATCCTTTGAGGTATAAAAACGGCTTATAAAAAAGCCTCCCTCTTTTAAGTTATTACGCCTTAACTTCAATTCCCATAGAACGCGCAGAACCACGAATGAGCTTTTTTGCTGCTTCGATATCATAGCAGTTAAGGTCTGGAAGTTTAGTTTTTGCTATTTCTTCCACTTGTTTTTCGGTTACAGCACCAGCCAAAGCCTTACCTGGAGTTTTGCTTGCAGATTCAATTTTAGCAGCTTGCTTTAATAAAATGCTTGCAGGAGGTGTTTTAGTGATAAATGTAAAGGATTTATCAGAATAAACAGTAATGATAGTTGGCAAAACAACACCTGGTTGTTTTTGCGTACGCGCATTGAACTCTTTCACAAACATTGCAATATTTACACCGCGTTGCCCTAAAGCTGGACCAACTGGTGGCGCCGCTGTTGCTTGAGCGCCTTTTATTTGGAGCTTAATGTAGCCTGTTACTTTTTTTGCCATTGTACTTTCCTCATAAAATATAAATTCAACCCCAAAAAGGTGCGCATTTTAGGGTGAGTGAAAATCGATAATACATAATTTTGGGATATGCAAGAAAAAAGGATGGTTGAAAAAACCGACCTTCACTCAATTATTTTCTTAAACTCTTTAGTCAAAATTGGAACAACCTGAAATAGATCAGCAATAATTCCGTAGTCTGCTTTTTGAAAAATCGGAGCGTCTGCATCTGTATTTATCGCAACAATACATTTTGAGGTTCGCATACCAGAAAGGTGCTGAATAGAACCCGAAATGCCGCAAGCAATATAAAGGCTTGGGTTTACCGTTTTGCCTGTTTGCCCAACCTGCATGTCGTAAGGAGCATAACCGGAATCTACAGCGGCTCTTGATGCTCCAACAGAACCATGCACTACATCTGCACATTCAAATAAAATTTTAAAGTTATCTTTGCTCGCCATCGCTCTACCACCAGAAATAATAATATTTGCTTCTGTGAGGTCTGGTCGCTCGCTTGCCCCTTTGCGGACTTCTACAACTTTTGCAGTAAACTTAGAAACATCAAACTGGCAAGCGAATTTTTCAATTGCTGGCTGCGCATTGCTATCAACTACTTCTGAAGGACGCACATTAGGACGTAACGTAATAAAAGTGACAGCAGACTGCGACATAGCAACCTTGCCACACTTTCCTAAGTACATTGGAATATCAGCAATCACAGAATTGCCTTCTAAACTAAACGAAACAACATCAGTAAGCATTGCCCCATTGTTACGTATTGCTAGTCTTGGAAAAAAATCACGACCAGTAGGAGAAGCTGGCCCAACGATTATTGTATAATTATTTTTTTTAATAATTTGATCAAGAGCCTGAATTGTGGGCTCTCCTTGATATGTATTTGTTTCAGGAGCATCAACAACATAAATTTTTGAAGCACCAAAGGTTGCTAAAGTTTTTGCATGTTGTTCACAACCTTCGCCAAGCAAAACAGCGTGAAGATTTTCTAATTTTCCTCCAAGCATTTTTTTTGCTTCTGCTAACGTTTCTCCAGCCGTAGACTTTAATTTACCGTTTCTCACTTCTGCATAGACAAGCACTTTATGTGACATATACGCAACCCTTTATATAACTTTAGCTTCAGAACGAAGTAACTTAACAACTTCGGCAACCATTTCTTCAACAGGTTTTCCTTTATAAATTTTACCAGGCGCTTTTTCAGGAGGAAGTTTGTACTGACGCACCTCAACTTTAGCTTTATCAGTTATAAGATCTGTGGCTTTTTTTTCTGCTATTGGCTTTTTCTTTGCTTTCATAATGCCTGGCAAAGAAGGAAATCTAGGATCATTTAAATTTTGATGAGGAGCAATTAATAAAGGTAACTGAGCATCATAAACTTCAACAACACCACCTTCTACATCGCGAAAAGCACGCAAAGCCTTTCCTTCATTTTGCCATTCAATTTTAGAAATATTTATTAAACTAGGAATTCTTGCAAATTCAGCAACCATTGGACCTACATTTCCAGCACCTTCATCGGTTGTATTAAGCCCCGCAAAAATAAGGTCTGGCTTTTCTTCAGCAACAACTTTTGAAATTGCTAAAGCAACGGAATAAGAATCAAGAGTACTAGAAAAACCATCAGTGTTTATCCACACACCACGATCGATTCCCATTGCAAGTCCCTTACGAATTGTTTCTTGAGATCGCGCAGGACCTACACTGATAACAACACTCTCACCCTTAAATTTTTCCTGGGTACGGATAGCTTCTTCCATTGCATATTCATCACAAGGATTAACCATATATTTAAAATCAGCTTCATCAATTGATTTACCGCCAGATGCAATTTTAATGACTGTTTCAGTATCTGGCACGTGTTTGGCAAGTACAAGAATTTTCACTTTGTCCCCCAAAGAAGGATTGATTGTTTTAAATAAAAAAACACCACTAAGTCAGAATGAGATTACTAATTCTAGGTAGGGTGTCAAATCGTGAAGAAAATATTGTTACAAATTTGTTAAAGCATAAATAAATTAAATTTTACGTTACCTTTCTTTTTATGCAAACATGCCGAGTCTTCGCTTCTCCTAAACTTTCAGTTTCAAATCCTGATTCTGTGATTAAAGAATGCTGCTGCCTGCGAACAAAAGAGTTTTGTGGCATTAAATTAATTTCTGTAATCTCAACATTAGAAAGCATCTTTTTAATTGCCTGTTTGGCTTCATCAAGAGCTTTTTCTAAATTTTTCTGTTGCTGCAAATCGGGCGAAGTTCCCCATTCTTCATCAGATTTATATTTTGAATTTTTTGCCGGATACTCTTTTTCTGAACGCAAAGGCTTATCTCTTTTTTGGTACCGAGTATCATTTTCAAAATGCTTCTTTTTATCTTGATGGTTGGTCTCAGATTTATCTTTTTGAGATTTTAATTTTTGATTTCTTTCATTACGCTTTGCAAAACGTTCTTCTTTTTCTGCGTCAAAAAGCTCTTTAAACTGCTTATAATAACTTATTCCGCAAGGAGGACGCACACTCCAATCAATCACATCATCAGGCAACTCTTGTAATGCATATTTCCAGAGCACATAATTTTGAATAAAATCAAAGTAAGAACCATATATTTTTTTAATAAACGAGGCGATTAAACTCCAAATCTCATGAATGTATATTGTGTCAACATTTTCTCCAGATTCTGACATTAATGGAAATAATGTAAACGCAACTTGTTCTTCAGCAGTTTTCTGCTGTAAATGATTTGAATATTTTTGAATTGCCAAAAGAATATTTTTACTTGAAATAGCGCGAGGGATTGCATTACTTTTAAAAAGAGGCAGCTTTTCCCCTGTAAAAAAAGTTAAAAGATGCTCGATATCAGCAAATAACGCTGCAATTGAATGAGAAAACCAAGATATATTTTCAATATTAATGGTTTCATTACGCTGAAAATTTGGTAATATATTATAATGATGAGTGATAACTTCAGTAAGATATGATTTAAAATTTTGAAAATTTGGTTTTTGCGGAATTTCCCAAGTATTTGTTAAAAATGGCTCATACCTAAGATGCGAATCAAAGCCTCCGTTTACTCGAGATCTCGCTTGATATGCTTGATGAATAGCAAATATTAATGCATCAGGATTAATTGATATTTTGGAAGTTTCTGTCACAGTATAAAATCCTATAGTAGCTTAACAGAGGCTAACTTGAACCTTTGTTTAATAGTTTAAGGGCTATACAATAGTCCGCATGCACCCACATTTATGGATAAACCTTAATGCAAGAAAAGTCACCACTGAATTTCAATCCACATGAAAAAAGCGGTCAATCAGAAAAAATTCTATTTCTTCGCGAAAAAGCATCACAAGCTCCTAATAAGCCAGGAGTTTACCTTCATAAGGCGAATGATGGCAAAATTCTTTATGTTGGAAAGGCAAAAAACCTTCAAGCACGGCTTAAAAGCTACTTTACAGGTTTAGAGCGTCATACTCCAAAAACCAAAGCACTTGTTGCTAAAATTAATGATTTTGACATAATTATTACCGAAAATGAGTATGAATCGTTAATTTTAGAAAACAACTTAATTAAACATAACAAACCAAACTACAATATATTGTTACGAGATGACAAAACATACCCTTATATTAAAATTGATATTCATGAACCATGGCCAAGAGTCACAATTACCAGAAAAAGAAAAAAAGATAATAGTTTATATTTTGGCCCGTATACAATTGCTGGCCAAGTAAGCCAGTTAATGAATATTATTAATAGATTTTTTCCGTTAGTAAAATGTTCTCCAACGTTTTTCAAAACAGTGACGCGACCTTGCAATTATTATGACATTAAAAAATGTTTAGGACCTTGCAAAATTAAGGTTGATAAAAATGAGTACTTTTTATACATAAATAATGTTATTGATATATTAAATTCTAAATACAATTTAATTTTAAAAAAATTAAAAAATGAAATGGAACAAGAAGCTATTAAACTTAATTTTGAAAAAGCGGCATTATTAAGAGACCAAATTAGAGCATTAGAAACACTTAAATCAAATCAATCAGTCACTTTAGAAATTGACATTGATTTAGATATTATCGGTTTTTATTGGAACAAAACAATAATTTCTTTATATATAACAAATGTAAGAGAAGGAAAAGTGATTGGTGGAAACGCTAAAATTATTAAAAATAATAGCGAAGAACCAGAAGATGAAAACAATAATTTAAAAGAAAGCGAACAAGAAAGAGTTTTTTCTTCAATTTTATGTCAATATTACCAAAATAATCATATACCTAATAATGTTCTATTTGATATAGAAAAAAATTTTTTTTCTGAAGAAAATTACAATATAATAAACAAATACTTAAAAAATTTAAAAAAATCTCAAGAAAAAACAGAAAATATATTGTTTTTACGTAAAGAAAGATTCTTGAAAAAAAATAATATTGTAAACAAACCAGTAATAAAAAAAATAAAGGAACTAATTTTACTTACAAACAAAAATGCGGAAAATAAATTTTTTGAGCAAGTTAAAATAGATGAAAACAGTAACAATGAAATGTTAAGTTTACAAAAATTTCTTAACCTTGATATGCCGCCTCAATGGATTGAATGCTATGATATATCTACTTTCCAAGGAGCAGAAACCGTTGCCTCACAAGTTGTTTTTAAAAATGCCAAACCCGAAAAAAGAGAATACAAAAAATATATTATAAAAGAAACTCTTGGAAAGACGGATGATTTTGCAAGCTTGAGAGAAGTTATCAGAAGAAGATTTAAAGATATTGAAAATTATTCAGTTCCAAATTTAATTGTAATCGATGGAGGAACTCCACAAATCAGAGAAGTAGGTTGGGTATTTAAATCATTAGGTTTAGATAATTTAAACATTATTGGTATTGCAAAATCACGTACTAAAAATGATTTTCAATCATCTCAAATTTTACAATCCTTTGAAAGAGTTGTCATTCCTGTAAGAGACTCATTTGGCAAATTAACACCAGAAAGTGAACCTATTACAAAAAACTTACAATTAGGTTCTCCAGAATTTAAACTTTTGACTCACCTTAGAAATGAAGCGCATCGCTTTGCAATCACTTTTCATAGAAACCGAAGAACTAAAGCTGGTTTAAAATCAATATTATTTGATATTAAAGGATTAGGAAGCAAAAGAAGAAAAAGACTTCTTGAATTATATCCAAACTTGGTAGAGTTAACAGAGCATAGTTTAACTGACATTACCAAAAATACAGGAATTTCTGAAAATTTACTTAGCAAAGTAATTGAAAAAATAAAAAAATTTAATGAAAAAAAATCTTAATTCTTTTTCACATTTCTAAAATCTCTTGGACTTTGATAATTTTTTTGTGACCAAATTCCAATTTTATTTGATTTTGCTTTCCGTTCAGCATCTAAATAAGAAGAAATATCAAGAGATTTAACACTTTTGCCTTGATAAACTTCGGCCATACCAGCACTCAAGATTTTAAGGTTGATGTTTTCTTTATCTAAAAATATTTCTGATAGATTTCTGCCATAAGGATCAGATGCGTAATTTTTTAAAGATACTTGCTTACCTTTTATCAGGTTGTTTAAATACTCTTTACTTTCTTTAGCATAAGGTTGGTATTTTTTTTCTTTTTTTGTTGCAAGTTCTGGAGCATCTATTCCAATTAATCTTACTTTTAAGTTAATATTGTCAGCACCTTTTAAGCGACAGGTATCGCCATCATGACAATTTATTACTTTGTAAAAAACAATTTCACTTGCAAAAGTGTAGCCCGAATAAAGAATAAGCGGTATAACCGAAAAAAATTTTAATTTTTGCATAATTTTACTAAATCCTAAACAATTAATAAGTTAACAATAATAACCATCAACTAGCTTCCTAAAGTCTCAATAGTAAATTAACCTTTATAAGGTATATGCACCATAGCAACTTAAATTTTAATCAGCAACTAATCCGTCATGCACAGTTTTTAATCACGCATAACGGAATAGCCCGTAAAGTATTAGGAAGTTATTGTTAAGAATTTAGAAAAATTTTTATTTTACAGTTTTTACCTTCCGTGGATTTATTTTTTTACGCTCTTTGCAATTTAAAAATCTTTCTAAAGAATTTAAAGACGAATATCCAGCCAGACCTGCAACTTTTTCGTTATCCATACCTTTTGCCAACCAACGCAATATCGCATGATTTCTTAAACTTTCAGAATTATAAGGAATTCCTAATATTTCTGAACAGACTTCATAAATGACAAATTTAATTCCATGTCTATGTAAAAAGTTAGTGCGTGTTTTTCTACTAACATTTAAATAACCAAAAAATAACTTTGAGTCCAATGAAGTAGACAAAGACATTTGCTCTCTAGTTTCTTTAAGCATTGTAAGAGCTCGAGAAACTTCTAGGTTATAAGGAACAAGTCTTTCATTGTTGCCTGTTACTTTTAAACAACCTGCAATAGAATTTTCAGAAGTTGGAGTTTCAAGCTCAGGCCACACATCTCCCCAAGTTAAGTTAGATGCTTCTGAAGCCTTAAGTCCACATTCACCAAGTATCAAAACTAGCGTCCAATCGCGAATCGCTTTTTCATCCTTATTCACCGCCAACTGCTTCAATGTTCTACAAAGACTCACAAATTTTTCGTGTGAAACTGTTAATAATGCGGGAGCTGGTTGCTTAGGAGATTTGACATCCAAAAATGGAGAGCTCGTTATTATTTTTTCTGCAACAAGAAAATGTATAAAAGTACGCACACTCATTTGCGCTCTTCTAACACTTGACTGGGAGTGGCGACCATTTTCCTTTAAAAATTGTAGCCAGTTATCTTGAGCCGGATAAGAATAATTATCCGGACTAATTTGTTTTTCTATCAAAAACTCACAAAACAGTGAAAGGTCATTACGATACGCACTTATCGTATTAACAGATTTACCTGATTTTTTAAGTTGATTTAAAAACCTTATGAGTAAGGGCGAAAGTTTTGAAAAAGCAAACGACTCGGGATAATAGAAATCTTTATTTATAGTTTCAGTAACTAAAGACTGATGGTTGACAAAATTTCCTTCCATGAAAATCTCCTCAAAAAAACCATTTTTGATGAATGAAAGCATTCATTTACAGAGCGCTTTAAATTCGTTGATATAAAGCTAAACCTATTCATTAAGACTCACAACATAGCTTACATTAGAAAAAAAATCAAAACAATTTCAAGATATTAAAAAAATTAAAAAACAAAAAATTTTTTACTAACAAATAGTTACGTGAGATTAGAAATCTTCAAATATTTTTAATAATTACAAACATTCGCTCTCAAATTCATTCAGTTTGTTAACATTACATAAGAACTCAAAAGAATTTTTGACTATTTAAATGTAATTATAAAATTAAATAAATGTAATTTATCATTTTTATTACAATTTTAATATTTCAATTTTTATAATCTATTATTTGTACTTAATTAATAAAAATTTAAAAAGATGACTTTTATGAAAAATATAAAAATCAAATACATTTTTTGGATTAAACATTGCTCAGCTAATTTGGTTTGCTATACCTTCTTAAAAAGTTGACACGGCAAAACTCCAATACTGTTATTGTCGTGTTCAACTTTCATAATATCTTTGTATTTTTATTTTATTTTTTTCGAGGCTTTATATGGAATTGCCATGCAGGGTTTACACTTCACTTCAAAACAAGCATATTAGAGATGAGCTTCGTAAAGTTGTTAGAACTTTTAAGGCAGACAAGTTTTTTAACTATATCGATCCAAATATTATAAACACTGAAACACTTGAGTGTATTAATTTTGGAAGCGATTATAGTGGTTTAACAAGTCACTATGTTTTTCTTGACATTTATAGTATTGATCCATTTTTAAACCAATTTAAATACACTCGAAAACAAACATTTCACTTTAAAGAGCTCGAAATGAGTCAGATAAAAATGCAACGCAGCAATCTTAGAGTTGGGGTAGTGCTTAACGAAGAAAGGAGTAAAATTTTTCAAGTTCATAATGGCATGTATAGAACTATTCCTATCAACAAAAAATATTCTTTTGTTTGCGTATATGGATCAGATCAAAAAGATTTTATTTTTGATACTAATTTTTCGTTAGGTTCTGATGATGGAAAATGGTTTTATAAATTTGAATTTGCACTTCTTGAGGTTGTTAAGAAATATTTAATAAATATTGAGAGAAAGTGTTAGCATGATAGATATAAAAAAAATTTTAGCTCAGTCAGCAGGATTAAGAGCTTACTCAATTAGAGTAGGTGTTTTAAATAAAACTAAAAAGTATTTTTCATCGAAGTATAACATACATTCGAATGCTATAAAAAATTATGAAGAAAGTCCTGTCATAAAATCTAAAACAACTGCGCAAAAAATTTTTGAATCTTTTTTATGCGAAGGTATCAATTTAACTGAATCTTGGTTTTACGAAGGAATTGGAGAATTACCAATTAACGAAGATATATGTTCAAAGATTTTTTATGAATATGATGATCAAGAATCTAAATCTTGTTTAGATATTTTACTGTTTAAATCTAGATATAAAGACTCTGAAATTATTACTATTGAAGATAACTTAAATAGTCCTTACTACAATTATGGAGATCATGTTGGTTTTATCTGGCGCAAACTATCGCAAATTGACTGTTTAAATAAAGTTGTTTGTGCAGTTGAATTGAATGATATTATATCAATAAGAGTATGTTCTAAAATATCTAATAGTAAGGTTAGAATCGAGTGTAATAAGCTACAAAATAAAACTATTAATACAAGTTCAATTGCACCAATTATTTTTCATAGACCAGCTAAAAGCTATAGAATAATTAATATTAGACATTCAATTTTATAAAAAAGATAACAATGATTACTTTTTTAATATTTCAATTAAAGTATCGTCACCCAGTCTTTCTTGCACCGCAAGAGAAAAACGGCTAGCTGTAGAAACTTGTCGTAATAAGCAACGATTTAAACTTCTTTTGGCAGTAGAAAAAATTCTATTTTTGCTACCTCCTAAAAAAAATGGGGCTATAAATATATGCGCAACGTCAAAAAGTTCATTATCAATAAAAGCACTTAGAAGCCTAGGTTCACCCTCAACCATAATACTTTGTACAGGTCTACCTAATACATCTGAGACGAGCTGAGAACTTAATGCATTAACAATACTTTCTCCTGGAGACATTTTATGATTATTATTTAAAGTTATAAAACAGTATTTTTTATCATTAAATAATTTTTTAATCCAAACCGATGGAGACTCTTTGGCAAATTTTAAAGCGCTATCATTAATTAAAATAATTGTAGAATTGCTAGAACTCAAAGTTTTTTCAATTAATTTATTTTGTTCATGCTGCTGCACATGAAATATTTTGCCCTCCGGATCATATATCACTTTTAAAGGATTTCGAGCCTGCTGGATATCGGGATGCCTAACATTAAGTGACGGAAAATCATTCAAAACAGTACCAATGCCAACTAAAATGGCATCATATTTTTGTCTTAGCCAATGTGCGTAATGCCTCGATTTTATATTTGAAATCCACTGCCAACCATTATTGTCATCAGCCAAACAACCATCAAGACTTTGTGCCCATTTTAAAGCAATAAAAATTCGCTTTTGCTGTAACTGGACAAAAAATGGATAATTCCAAGCTTTTATCTCATTTGCGAGGACAGGATTGTAAGTTCCCAAGCCCCAGCTTTTAAGAATTTCCAGACCTCTTTGTTTCATAACTGGATTGGGGTCTAAGCATCCCACAACAACTTTTTGGATTCCTTTGTCTTTAAACAGATCGATACATGGTGGTTGACGACCAAAATGAGTACATGGCTCAAGAGTGACATACACCTGAGTCCCCAATAACAAATCAGTGTTTTGAAAGAGATCAACCGCCACCCGTTCTGCGTGACGACCTCCCCAGATCTCAGTACAACCACTTGATATTACTTTATTATTTTTAACAATTACACACCCTACCGATGGATTTGGATTTGCAATAGAAGTATTTTTCATGCTTTCTAAAAATGCATTGAATAAAAACTCCTCTTCGCTTTTTGCCAAGGAATGATTAATAAATTCGTGGTTATCTAGTTCTTGGTCAGGCACAATTGCTGGCAGCCAACCACCAAAAGTAAAGCCTTTTTTTAAAGTAAAAGACATTTTGATTGCCTTATTTTTAAGGTAATGCTAAGCACTTAACTCGTTACGATTTTGTAGGAAACTATCGGTCTTGTGCTTACTGTGCATGGGAGCCAAAACTGGTTTTTTCCTGTATTCAAAACATTTTGGTCTTTACACCAGAAAGGAACTGCCATGCAAATTACAGTAGAACAACGCTCAGAAATCATTGCAAAATTTCGTACTCACGAATCTGATACAGGTTCTCCAGAAGTACAAATCGCTCTTTTAACAGCGCGCATCAACCAACTTACTGAACACTTTAGAGTTCATAGCAAAGATTTTGCTGGCCGTCGCGGTCTTTTAGCGCTTGTTAGCCAACGCCGCAGTCTACTTGACTACTTAAAACGCAAAAATGTAAGTTCATACCAAAAGATCATTGGCGAACTTAATATTAGACGCTAATTCTAAATATAACGTCCAAAAAAGGAGCTAGGATTAATATTTATCTTTGCTCCTTTTTTTGCTTTGTTTAATAAAATATTTCATAAAA
The DNA here is from genome assembly GCF_037081835.1 of Spirobacillus cienkowskii. Classification (GTDB taxonomy): domain Bacteria; phylum Bdellovibrionota_B; class Oligoflexia; order Silvanigrellales; family Silvanigrellaceae; genus Silvanigrella; species Silvanigrella cienkowskii. Next base: position 2,211,773 of record NZ_CP146516.1, read on the forward strand.
AATTAGAGAACTTAAATTGAAAAAGCAAACTCCAGTTGTTTTCCTGCGAAATTGCTTGACTATAAATAATTGTAGGAAAAAATTGTACACCCTTAATATCCACTCTAATACTACTTCCAATATTAGCACTCGTAATTGAATCCCATGATGATAAATTATTTTGTAACGAAACTCCTCCATGATTTAAAGAAACAAAACCTTTTAAATTATCTATAAAAGAAATTAAAAACTTTTTTTCAAATTTTGAGAAAATAGGAAAATCATAAATCAAAGAACTATAATAAGACCAAGAACCAGTTTTTAATGAAAGAAATGTTCCGTTACTATATATTGGATAGCTAACAAAATTTAAGGAAGTTGTTGAACCTAAAATATAATTTTGAAAAGGAGAATATATTTCTTTAATATTTAATAGTGACTTTCCTTGAGTTGTAGACACACCACCAATTATAGAAAATCTATGTTCAAAAAGCGCTATACTAGAGTTAATATTTGTATTTAAATTATAAAAATCTAAGTTATCTATATTTTGCCCAAGACTGTTTTTGGTTTTACCTATACTATATGATTTGCTTGCACCGAGAGACATTCTCGTTCTCCACAACAACCAATTTTCATATTTTTGTTTAGTTTTTGTTAAATAAAAACCTGTATTAAATATATCAAAGCTTAATTCACCTGCAGCATTAATTATTAACGCATTTTGTGCACCTATATCAGAAGGAGGAGTATTATCATTAGAATTAAAAGGTAATAATTGGTATACAGATAAACTACTCTCAAAATTAGATGAAAGTGGCCGAAAAAAACGTCTTGCTAAAAAACTAACTCCAACTTTATTTAAATAATTATAATATTTGTATCTTTTAATTTCTCCATTATCGCTTTTATTTACTAAATAATATCCATTAAAAAATGGCTCTGCAAACAATGAAATATTTAGACCATTAAATATTTCATTATTTACATATGTTAATGAAGCATTAAAAGAATCTAAATAAAAATTATATCCTGCAAATAATTGAAAATAGTATCTCTCCATTTCGTCCATGTACGGAATAGAGAACAAGCCAATTGTTGGACCTCCCAAAAAATATGGCATTGCATAAGGATAAGCAAAAAGAAACCGATTATTATAATCAGCAATTTTTTGAAATGCTTCAGTTTCATTTTCTTTAAATAAAAAATTATGATAATCAGATTCGCTTTTTTCTTGCGTTAATTTTAAATAATTTGATATTATTTCTTGATCTTTAATAAGAAAATATTCTTTTTTATTATTAAATATCTCCACAAAACGTGGTTTAAAATCATTAAATTCTTGAGTGCTTTTTAAAAAATCGCTATCATCTTTATCCTTTAACCAGTTTTTATAATTTTCTGTAGATTTATATATATCAATTTTCTTAAAAAAATATTTATTGTCTTTATAAACCCATGCACCTAAAAATTTTTCTGGATCAGGATCCCAAGGAACAATTGAATCTATTATTTCTGAAATTAAAAGTCGAAAAGAGCTTTGTTTTTTTGGCGTATAGTCGATTAAAGATAAAAGTTTATCGCGCTTTGCTAAAATTCTAATTATTCCATTTTTTAAAATATAAGCATCTTTTATAATAAAATAGTTTTCTTTAACTAGATTAAAATAATTTCCATCAGCACAGATATTATCTATTGCTGTTTTTTCAAAATCTTTAAATAAAATAAAACTTCCACAATTTTTTTGTAAATTTAAATTTGAGTAGTTATTTATAAATTTAACCGTCTCGGGAAATAAGAATTTTTTTAAAAATTTTATGTTATTTTTTTTATAATCATAATGATATATTAAAGTATTTCCATTTTGAACAGCAACAATAAAAAAATTATTATCTAAATAATTAAAAATTTGTTTTATTAATATTGGATTTTCTTTGCTTGATAATTTTAATATTTGATTATCGATAATATTTTTTTCTGATATTTCACTTAATTTATTTTTAAATTTTATAATTGAAACATCATGACCCATAGTAAAATTGTCATATTTATTTAAAACAGCAGTTAATATAACCCCATCTGTTAAAGAACTAGCAGAAAAAATAGAAGATCCAATATAATTAAAAGGAATTCTAGTTTCACTTTTTTCTGAAAAATCTTTTACATAAAAAGAACCAGAGTAAACAGAATAATTAGAAACGAGTCTTGAAAAAATTGCTTTATTTTCAAAAACTATTGTTGGAAAAATGATATCGTGTCCACTACTAAATTGCTCATTTTCATACGCCAATTCAGGTAAACCATTAATATAATTTTTCCAAAAATCCCTTTTTTCATTTTGAAATTCAATATACAATTGCTTACTATCTTTTTGGAAATTTTCAAACACCCAAGCGTCAATTGCATTATAAAAAGGAAATGTAATAGTTTTGCTAAATATATTTTTATGAATTTCATACAAATCTTTTTGTTTTGTTTTTGAGAACAACCAACCTAAAAAACGCCCAGAAACAACATATCCCTTTAAAATTGCGTCCTCATCGGCATTGTATAAGGAGTGCAATCTGTCCCATGAAGGCCAATTGCTCTGAAGAGCCATATGTCTTTCTAAAGCATCAGTTTCAATAGTACCAATACTTTCTGTTAAATATTCAGCAAGCCCCTCTATCCACCAAGCAGGAAGCATTGCCAAACTCCAAATCCTGCCCAAAGGACCAATTTTAAATTGATTGTGTTCATACATTAAGCGATGCACCAATTCATGTTGAAAAAAAGATGCCTTTCTTGAAAACAACATTTGTGCTTCAATATTTAAAGTAACAGGGTTGGCAAAACCAGAACCTTCTGCGCGATTTCCTAAAATATAAACAAATTTATCTGTACTTGCTAAAATAGATCGATCTTTTTGAGACTCTAACTGAGATATGGAGTCATTAGGTAAATAAACGCCAAGAAGTAACGATAAATAAGAATAAGAACTTTCTGCAGCATATAAAGAGTATTTTGCAATATCTAAAGCGTTCTTTGGATAATAAATTCTGAAATTTTCTGACTCTAGTTGATGCCACTGAGCTTTGGGCATATTTTGTGATTCACTTAATAAAAAACTTAAAGGAACTGCAAAAATATTTACTGAGTATAATAACAATCCACATGTTAATAATTTATAAAAAATCATACTTTTATTTCATTTAAGCTTAATGCAAACAAATTCGCTTTATCTAAATCTTCTGTTGTATCAATTCCAAAAGGTTCTTGAGAAGCATCAATCACTAATATTTTCCAACCCCATTCTAGTGCTCTTAATTGTTCCAAATTTTCTACTATTTCTAATTGACTGTCTACACTTGAATTAGAATATTCACACAGAGAATTATACCTAAACACATAAATTCCAACATGATGCAAAAATTCAACCTTATTTATTAAATCGTTAGCCTTAACTAACCAGTTCTTGCCAAGTGCATCAAATTCAATTTTAGGAAACGGAATAGGAGAACGCGAAAAATATAACGCAAATCTATTTGTATCTCTAACAACTTTAACAACCGAACTCGATAAAAATAAACTGGGATCATTTCTAGGAAAAGCCAATGTTCCCATGGGAACATTCTTATTATTTAACATTTCTATAATAAGGTTTTCAAGATCCTCAATTGAAAAAAATGGTTCATCTCCTTGAATATTAACAATAATATCATTTTCATTAATATTATGAAACTGCTTTAAAGCAGCAAAAACTCGCTCTGTCCCATTTTTTAATTCTGAAGATGTCATAACAGCCTGAATGCCAATTTTTTTAATCTCGTAAGATATTGTTTCGTGATCAGTTGCAACCATTAAAAAAACATTATTAACTTTATTATTATTTAAAAGCTTTTCTTCAAGCTGCTTGGCTCGGGTCGCAACCCGAACAATTATAGATTGCCCCGCAATTTTTAATAAGGGTTTTCCTGGTAATCGAGTTGAGCCGTGTCTTGCAGGAATAATTATAAAAACATTACTTTTTTTTTCTACAACCATTGGCATTGGTTTCTCCTAAAATGTAAATATATCAAATATTACAAATTTTTAATAATTAAAATAGCTAAAAATCTAAAGAGGAAAGAAATTAAATTTTAAAGCAATAAACCAGGACAAAGTGTTTGAGGTATGTTAAAGTTCTAGGCAGCTCAAAGTAGGAGATCATGAGTGGCAAGACAAATTACCACACAAAGCACCGAAGGGATGCCAATGTGGGACAGTTTTGAAGCAAGTTTTTTTGTGGGAGCCGGACTTTCTGTAGGCATTGTTCTCGGTTTTCTTTTTCCCTCTTTATGGAGAACATTTCGAAGACGATTTAGAAAAACCTCAAATTATACTCCAGATAAAAAACATTTTAATCCTAAGCTTACAACAAAACTTAAAATTCTTCACGATGATGTTGATAAGTTTGAAGCAGCAAAAAATTTTAATACAACCCTAAATAATTATGAACATAGTTATTATATTCAACTATCAGAAGCCTTTGTTTTAGCAAGAAACTATTTTCAAATTAACCAACCTCAAGAAGCTATAAAGTTATATGTTGATATACTGACTCATCAACACGTTTCTAAAATAGAAACCAACCGCGCTCTTTTTGAATTATCACAAGTTTATGCATCAATTGGTTTGTACATTAGAGCATTTGAAACAGCATTTGAATTATTGAGAAGAACTCCAAATAATTTAGATCTTATGGATCATGTTTTAACAATTTGCTCTTCTGGTTTTTTTCCTAAACAACTTGAAATAGCATTAAATATTTTTAAAAATACAAATAATATCGCATTTCGCCTAAAAATCGCTCATGCTATTTGCCAAATAGGCGAATTTCAACTGAGCGAAATAGATAAGATAGAAAAAACAATTGAATTTTCTAGAAATGCCTTACGCTGGGAACGTCATTCCGGAAGGGCTATGATTTTACTGTGGCAAGCAACAAGCTCTGCCCTACAACAAAATTCTTCGCAAGAGCCAGAATTGCTTTGGACAGCGTTTGCTGCAAATCTTGAAGGACTTTGTCAAATTTTTAAAAATAACGATATTTCTCCCGCTGCAGGCGCACCCTATCTTGCTCACCAAATAATAAAACTAAGTGAAACAAAAGAAGCAGTTAATCGGCTAAAAACAGTTGAAAACGAGTTTTTTAAAGTTTTAAATTGGGATAAAATTGAAATAAATATACAAAAATTCCTTTGGGCATCTATCTTTCACGCCTCTCTTCTGCTACAGAAATCACCTGAGTTGAAAAAAAGCGAGTTTTTAAATGATGTGCTTGCTATTCTTGGAGGAAGTCAAAGCAGTTTCGATTTTGTGAATCAACAAAATGAGGCCACAAGAATAGGATATTTTGCTCATCATTGTAAAAATTGTAATTCTTTTTTTTCCTCTTTTGCCTGGAATTGTAAATATTGCAACTCATTAGAGACTCTCAAACCAATTATTATGCCAAACTTTGAGCATTCCTAGGCAAGAATGTAAAAATCAAAGGTTATTTTTTGGAGTTCAATCTTATGTCAACACGTTCTGGCTCGCTTACAAGGGCTATTGCCATTGACGCCTTAACGCACGTTCTTACACGCAACATCCACACTGATGTGGCATTAGAAAGATTATTTGCAAACTATCCAAACTTAAGATCGCTTGATAAGGCTTTTATTTACGAAATGGTATTTGGTTCATTAAGATGGTTAGCGAAAATGGACTGGATTATGTCACATATGCTTGACCGCCCATTTTCAAGTCTCGATCCACGAGTTGCGAATGCTTTAAGAGTTGGAACATACCAAATTTATTACATGGATAGAGTTCCAGAAAGAGCTGCTGTCTCTGAAACAGTTGAAGCTATTAAACAAGTTGGAGTTCCTAACGCTGCATCTCTTGTCAATGCAATTTTGCGTCGTGTTGCCCGTAAATCCGAATACTTCCCAAAACCCGATAAAGCCACACAGCCTATTGAATATTACTCAATGCATTATTCTTTTCCTAACTGGATGGTGGAAAGATGGTACAAACAAATACCAACAGAGAGACTTGAATACCTTTTAGCAAACAACAATAGAATTCCTAAAAACACGTTAAAACTCATTTCGCATAATCCATTGCCAGATAATGAATTAGATCTCGCAACATATTTATTAAAAACCCAATCTATTGAAAGCTCTTGGCGACCACTTGTTGGAACCCTACGCATTGAAAGTTTACCAAAACTTGATGAATGCAAGGCATTTCAGGCGGGATGTTATATTGTACAAGATGAAGCCGCTCAGTTATCTGCCTCATTAGTTCAAGCGTCACCTTCGGATATTTGTCTCGATGCATGTGCTGCCCCTGGAGGTAAATCGTTATATCTCTGGGAAAGTGGCGTGCAACCTGAAAATCTCACAGTTTGTGATTTTGCACAAAAGAGACTGAAAATTCTTAAAGAAAACTTTACAAGGACTAAGCTTACTGGAGTCGATGTTCTACATGGAGATGTTGTTGAGCAATGCAAAGGGAAGCAATTTGATAAAATATTGCTTGATGCGCCCTGTTCGTCAATGGGAGTGATCCGAAGACATCCTGAAATCAAATGGCTGCGCACACCAAATGACATTCAAAATTGCTCAATTGAACAAGCCCGTTTGCTAGAAGGATTATCAGCAAACGTTAAAATTGGCGGAGAGCTTATTTATATCGTGTGTAGCTTTGAAATAGAAGAAACTACACATCAAATAAATAGTTTTTTAGAAAAACATCCAGAATTTGAAAAAGTAAATCCAATAGAGCGGATTCATGATTTTTATAAGAAGTATATTACGAGAGACAATGAGCTTTTGATATTTTCTGGAAATCCTGATGATATTGATGGGTTTTTTGCTGTTGTTTTGAAAAAAATCAAATAAATAATTGAAATTTCTATAAAAATAGGAATTTTTGACACAAATTGATTCAAGATCAAGACTAATTTATTCGACAATAACTTTGTCGTGAGTTAAAACAGGAGATCCCTTTGAATAACTATAAGATATTTTTAAATCTTTCAGATGAAAATATTAAAAACCAGCTGCAAGACATGATAGTCAAAGAATTCTCCTTATCTCAAAGCGACAAAGAGTGTGATTTGTTTTTAACTGACGAACACACACAAAAATCAAACCACGCAGTCAATATGCTTATCTCAAGTGTAAATAAAATCCCAGAATTTAAAGGAAAAAATAATCTTGAGGGGTTTGACCACTATGTTGTTTATAATGAAAATGATTTTTTAGTTGACCGTGTTAAACAAGCAATCAAACGACAAATTTTACTAAAAGATAAACAAAAGCTCGGCTCTGAACATATGGGTGTGAGAGCATTAATACCCATGGATAATATTGAAGAAATTGGGGGAGTGAAACTTCCTATCATTAAAACATTCGAAATCAGGAGCTCAAAAGAGCGCACGCATTTGGCAAGCGAAATGGAAAAGTTTTTTGGAGAAATTGAAGCTGTGATCGGTACCCAAAGCCCCATTATTGCACAATATGCAGTTGAAATTCAAGAAGAACTTTTAATGAATGCAATTTGGGATGCCAACCCTAAACATGAAAAACAGCCAAGAACGATTCCTGTCGAACTTGAAGATCATGAAGTTGTGAGACTCGAATGGGGGTTTAATGGCAAAGATGTTGCAATCTCAGTTAAAGATAACTTTGGTCGACTCAATCCAGGAATCATGGATAAATACGTAAAATTTATTTTTAAAACTGGAACCCAAGAAATACACCAGTTAGGTAACCAACAAGTCAGTGCTGGTTTAGGAATGTATATGATTCTCCAACGTGCTAACCTGCTTTCTGTTTTTATAACACAAGGTAAAGTAACAGACGTAGGAGTTGTTATCTGCTTAAAAAACAAGAAAAGAGCAAAAAGCCAGTCTCCAAAAGCTATAGATATTATCCATATTGATAAAAAGAAATAACACCATAATTTTATAATAATAATTTTTTACAACTTGAAAGGTCTCTTTTCCATGCTTTTTGAATTATTAACAAATGATGCTAGAGAACAAATTTTTTCACGCGCAAAAAATAAAAAGGTTGCCCTACCAGAAGGAAACGATGAGCGCGTAATTTCTGCAGCAAAAATTTTAAAAAAAGAACTCAATATTGAATGCATTTTAGGCAATATAGAAGATGCTGCAAAGCAATCGCAAAAAACCTTAGAAATTATGCATAAAATTGCAGAAAAAAAAGGTAAAAAACTATCACCAAAAATTGAACCCTTCGCGTCTGATACCACTTTTACTGCAGGAGCTCAGTTGTTTACAGGACACGTGGATGCTGTGGTGTCTGGTTGTGTCAACTCAACAGCACATGTAATTCGAGCGGCATTAAATACAGTAGGATTAAAACCAGAAACGAAAGTGATCACAAGTTGCTTTTTACTTGCCTTGCCTAAAGCAACCGATGGTGGAGAAAACCTCGTATTATTTTCGGATTGCGGCGTTATTCCACAACCAACCAGCACAGAACTTGCAGATATTGCATTTTTATCGCAAGAAGCTTTTGCATTTTGGAGCGGAAAAGAACCTAGAATATCTTTTTTAAGCTTTTCAACGGTTGGAAGCGCAGAACATCCTGATGTCGAAAAAGTAAGAACAGCTTATAAGTTTTTTATTGATAGGCACCCGAGTATTATTGCTGATGGCGAAGTGCAATTTGATGCAGCATGCGTCCCAAGTATTGCAAAAAGAAAAAACCCAAGCAGCCACATTGCAGGGAAAACGAATGTGTTTATTTTTCCTGATCTTGATTCAGGAAACATTGGTTATAAAATTACTCAAAGAATTGGTGGCGCTCAGGCATGGGGACCCATTTTATTAGGAGCTGCAAAACCTTTTTCAGATCTATCTAGAGGTGCGTCTGCAGACGATATTGCTCATGCAGCTGTTTTAACCCTTGCCTTGAGTTAAATAATCGAATTTTTTTTAATTTAAACTTGATTTATATATAAAAAATATATTACAAGAATTAACGTTTCTTAAACAAGAAATTTAAAAAATTCTTTAAAATCATGCGCAATAAGCACGATCATAAAAGACTCAGATATAATTAAAATTTAAGCAATGGTTAAATCATATGTTCTAGTGTTAAAAACTTCTGTCACTATTGCAGCAATTTTTTAACTTTTAATTAATAATATTAACAAAAATTTACCCTTTGGAGGACTATTATGTATTTTAAAAAATATTTTATTTCAGGAATTTTTTTGCTAACAACAACTCAAGCTATTGCAACAGAAGAAGATAAGAACAATAATAATATTGGATTAAATTTCTTTTTTACTCTAGGTGGTTCATTATATCAAAATATACAAATGAGCAGTATTGAGTTTAATGATCCAAAAAGTATTACGACTTCAAATATACAATTGGGTGCACTTTATGAATTAAATAAATCGGATACTGGAAGTTTAGTTGTCGGTGCTGCACTTGATTTCTCTGGAATTTATTATAAAGGTGGTTCAAAAATTCAAGGAAATACTAATAATGCCAGTTAATAGTTGAGAAAGTTATTGTGAGGCTTGAAGAAATAGCTCCAATTTGTTAAATAATTTTTGCACAAACAAAATTAACAAAGGAGCTACCAATGGACTGGCAGAGCCAACTCATCACTGTATACCTTACTACCTGCGATTTCTTTTCTCAACTCTCTCCAACCTCTTTTTTAAAAATTAGTCCAAACTCAAATCCCTCGTTCACAGACCAAGAAGTCACCACTATTTACATCTTTGGAGTTTTAATGAAACAAAAAAATATAAAAGCTATTTTTAACTTCACTAAAAATTTTATTCCAAACTGGTTTCCTCACTTGCCTTCTTATGAAGGATTTTTGTCAAGACTTAATAGCTTAAGTAAACTCTTTCCTGAACTTGCAAACTTTATTTTAAAAAATAATAAATTTAAAATCCCTAAAACAAAATCCAAACCTTTTATTCTTATTGACTCTTTACCTATTATACTCACAACTGGTTTTCGGGCGCACAAGTGCAATACTGCAAACGATATTTCTGCTATTGGCTATTGCTCTTCAAAAGATAAATTTTACTATGGGTTAAAACTTCATCTCGCTGCTTTGTTTCAAAATAAAAAACTTGCCGCACCTATTGATTTTAAAATCACACCCGCCGCAACTCACGACTTAACTGCTGTTAAGAATGATCTTTTAAACTTCAAACATTCGCAAATCTTTGCCGATCGTGCTTACTGTGACAAATCAACTAAAAAAAACTTGAATCAAATAAACTCTAAATTACACACACCAATTAAACTCTCTCGGAATAAAAAAACTCTTTCTAGTGATGAGAAAGTTTATTCTAAATCTGTTAGCTCTATTCGGCAGTCCATTGAAATCCTTTTTAACTGGTTAATTGAATCCAGCGGTATTCAAATCGCATCAAAAGTTCGATCGACTAAAGGCCTTATCGTCCATGTTTTCGGACGATTTTCTGCCTGCCTGTTTAACTACTTATTCAAATTCTAATTGATTTTTCTCAACTATTAATTGGCATTAATAATATTAACCTACTTATTAGCTCTTTAGGTAACAGAGGATACATTGGTTACAAACTTACCCCTAGCAAAAGATTTTCTATTTATGCCTTGGGTGATATCAGTTATTTTGCCTATAATCATGGGATAATATTAGTTGACAATAGCTTAATATCTGAAGAAATTTCCATTGAAAGCCATTATAATTACGGCGCCACATTGATGAATACTTTCAATATAACAGATAGTTTTGCAATTAGTCTGATTTTAGGGATACATAACAATTCTATGAGTCTTGATAATAGCAAAACCATTAAAATCAATGAAAAATTAAATTACACTGATGTTAAAGCTTCATTAGGTTTATTATATACAATTTGAAAGAAAATATGACTTATGTTGCAGCTTTTAATTTTGCATTACGTTAAAAGAAACTTATTAACAGATAACTATGTTTATTTTACATTTAATTTTAATTTAAAAGCAGTTCATATTTACCATCAAGATATTAATATAATTCACAAAAATAAAAAATAAAAATTTCAATACATTACATAAAAACTTTTAAATTCAGAATGATAAATAATTTTTTTTTGAAAAAAAATAAATTTCCAAATCATTTTTTTTAATTTAAATCAAATTTGTGTACAAAATATATGCTCTTATTGAGCATATAACATTTGGAGAATTTTATGCAAATTAAAAAATTTTTTGTTTCAGTTGTTTCTTTAATCGCAACAACTCAAGTTATTGCTATGGAAAATCAAAATACAGAAATTGATCCTAATATAAACAATGAAAATATTGGGTTAAATTTATTTTTAACGACAGAAGCTTCATTATACCATAATTTTAAAATTAATAATCTTGAATTTAAATACCCAAGAAGTGTTTTGATTGGAAGCTTACAAGCTAGTGCTCTTTATGAATTGGAAAAATCATCAACTGGAAGTTTAGTGATTGGTGGAGGAGTCGACTTTCTAGGGGGTGGTTATAATAGTATTGTAAAATTTGGCGACAATTCTAATAATATAGATTTAAAAATTGCTTCAATCATTACAAAAGGATCTATTGGTTATAAATTTACACCGACTGAAAGATATTCTATTTTTACTTTAGGACATTTTGGTTACGCTGTTAATAATAAAATCACAGCTCAAGCTATTAGTTTAAGTGATAAAAATAGTGACATTGAAGCTATAAATGTAAAAAACCATATTGTTTATGGCCTTAACTTAATAAATGCAATTAATGTAACAAATAGTTTTGATATTGGAATAGGTTTTGGTGTAACAGGTCATTCTATGAGTATTAAAAATAGCGAATTGAACATTGATCAAAAATTAAATTACGTTGATGTTAACACTTCATTAAGTTTAATTTATAAAATTTAATGCGTTAAAAAGAAGGCAGCCCCTTAACACAACGAAATGTATCCCTAGCAATCATAAGTTCTTCATTGGTAGGGATAACCCATGTCTTTATTTTGCTATTTGCTGATGAAATGTCTCCTTCTGCACCAAAACATTTTTGTTCATTGAGTTTATCATCCAGCTCTATTCCTAAAAACTCTAAACCATGACAAATTCTTTTACGAATTTCTGCAGAATTTTCACCAATACCACCAGTAAATAAAATAACATCCGCACCGCCCATTTCTGCAAGATATGCGCCAATATAATGTTTAATTCTATTATTAAACATATCTATAGCTAACGATGCTCTGCGATCGTGATGTTCTTTTTCTTCGGCTAGCAGCTCTCGCATATCGTTTGTAAGACCAGAAATTCCAAGTAATCCTGAAGCCTTATTTAATAAAATATCAATATCAGAAAGCGTTATTCCTTCTTTATGGGCAATGAATTCAGGAATTGAGGCGTCAAGATCGCCAGCACGAGTGCCCATAATTAGCCCTGCTAATGGAGTGAATCCCATAGACGTATTATAAGATTTTCCTTCTTTAATTGAGCAAATGGAGCAACCGTTTCCAAGATGAATTGTAATTATATTAAGTTGTTCTCGTTCTAAAGAGACCAATTTACGATATCGATAACTCACATAGCGATGCGATAATCCATGAAATCCGTATTTTCTAATTCCGTAACGACGATAGTATTGATATGGAATGGCGTACAAGTAATTTGATTCGGGAATAGTTGAATGAAATGCTGTATCAAAAACAACAGCATGTGGCACTTTCTCTCCAAATAATGCAAGCGTCGCTTGTATACCTTTTAAATTTGCAGGATTATGTAATGGTGCTAAATCAATACAATCTTCTATTTGCTTTAACACAGTTTTATCAACAAGAACAGATTTTGAAAATTTTTCGCCTCCATGAACAACGCGATGCCCAACTGCATCAATGTCAGATAAAGAAAAAATACCTTCAATATTTAGGACTCCTGATGTAATTTTACGAAAAATATAATCGAGAGCTGCTGCATGATCGCGAATTGCAATAGATTCTTTAATTTCAACTCCATTTGTTACAGAAATTTTTGCCAAAGCTTGAGTGCCAATTCTATCAATAAGCCCTTTAACCTTGACCTTATCTGTTGAATTTTCAATAAAATTTTTATCAGTTTCGATAATTTGAAATTTTAGTGAAGAACTTCCACTATTGATAACAAGTATATTCATTTTTTAAAACTCCATAGTTTATAAAACGTTAGCCTAAAAAAGGAATTCAATCCATATTATTAAGCATCATAACCAAAAGCATTATTAAAAAGGGGAAATTTTATCTATTTTTTTAAAATATATTTTTCACTTGTCAACTTTTTGTTTTAGTATCCATTGGTTGTTCGTATTATAATGCGAACCTTACTTTTAAGCCCTCTTACAAACGTTAAGTTTTAGATATTACAAGGTATATATGACTCATTGCGTTAAAGGAATTGATTTATGTTAAGCTTAATTACATTTTTTAAAAGCAAAAAAATACAAGGGTATAAAATATTAACATTATTAATATGTATTTCTAACGTTACTAGCGGCTACTCTCTTGAAGAGACTGACAACAGTCATATAACAAATAAAGAAGTTTACGAGAAACTGAACTATAAAATTAATCTAAATTTAAAATTTACAGATGGTGATGGAAAAACAGAAACTTTGCAAGAAATTTTTTCTCGCCAAAAAGTAACAATTTTAACATTAAATTACTATAAATGTACAACTATGTGTGTTTTTCAGTATGCAAACTTAGCTCAAACGCTCAAACAAATAAACTGGCCAATTGGAAAAGATTTTCAAGTTGTTTCTATAAGCTTTGACCCTAATGACACTTTTGAAAGCGCAAAAAAATTACAAAACACCTGGATACCCAAAACAGGACAAAATAACGCAAAATGGAATTTTTATGTGGGAGAACCCAGCCAAATAAAAGCTCTTGCAGAAAATCTAAACTTTTATTTTGAAAAAGATCGTGAAACAGATGAATTTGCACATACAACAGCGCTTTTTTTTATAAAACCTGATGGCACTTTTTATCGATATATTTATGGTATGGTTTATAATGAAAAAGATATGAAACATGCTTTAATAGAAACTTCTAATAATAAACTAGGATCATTTTTTGATAAAATTACTACAAAATTTTCGACTTACAATCCTAAAATTGGTCGATATTCCTCTAGTCAGAATAATTGATTTCTCTAGAAAAATTGTATACCAACACCAAGTCTAGGATTTCAAATAGACTCGGAGCTATCTGTCTCCTTTATTTAAATTTCTTGAAAGAGCACTTTTATGGCCACGAATCAACATCTTAAAAAGTATAGAAACATTGGCATTATGGCACATATTGACGCGGGTAAAACCACCACGTCAGAAAGAATTCTTTACTACACAGGCAGAAGTCACAAGCTTGGTGAAGTTCATGAAGGCACGGCAACAATGGATTGGATGGTTCAAGAACAAGAACGCGGAATCACCATTACATCGGCTGCAACAACAACTTTTTGGAAAGATCATCGCATTAATTTGATTGACACTCCTGGCCATGTTGATTTTACCGTTGAAGTCGAACGCTCTCTTCGCGTGTTAGATGGCGCAATTGCGGTTTTTGATGCCGCAAACGGCGTTGAACCTCAGTCAGAAACCGTATGGAGACAAGCTGAAAGATACCATGTACCAAGAATCGCGTTTTTAAATAAAATGGATAAAATTGGTGCGGATCATGAAATGTGTCTTAAATCAATGCAACAAAAATTAAATGCCAACGCTGTTTTTGCACAAATTCCAATTGGTCTTGAAAATAACTTTACTGGAGTTATTGACTTAGTTCGTTTAGTTGCTTATTCGTGGCCAACCGATAATAAAGACACCCCTCCAGTTGTTAATGAAATTCCTAAAGAATACCTCGATGACGCGTTATTATACAGACAAGCTCTAATAGAAAATCTAGCAGATTTTGATGATACTCTTGCTGAAGCAGTGTTATCAGATTCCCTAGTTACAAATGAACAGATTATAGATGCATTACGACAAGCGGTGATTGCAATTAAAGTTGTGCCTATTTTTTTGGGATCATCATTTAAAAATAAAGGAATTCAGCCTCTTTTAGATGCTGTTATTGATTATCTCCCTTCTCCACTTGATTTGCCTCCTGCAGAAGGAATTGAGTTAGAAGGAGTTGTCTCGTCAAACAAACGCGAGTCAAGCGCAGATAAACCTTTTTCTGGCATCGTATTTAAAATCATGAGCGATCCATTTGTTGGTGCATTGTTTTTTATGCGCATTTACTCGGGCACATTAAAAGTTGGTGATGCGGTTTTAAACACTTTAAAAAATAAAAAAGAGCGCATCACTAAAATTTTACAAATGCACGCTAACGATCGAGAAGAACTGCAGTCCGCAACGGCTGGTGATATTGTCGCAGTTGTAGGCTTAAAGTTTGCCACCACAGGTGACACGTTGTGCGATACCAACGCCCCTATTGCTTACGAATCCATGAAATTTCCAGATCCCGTTATTTCTCTTGCCATTGAGCCTAAAAGCTCTGGAGATTTAGATAAATTGCAACAAAGTTTGCAAAAACTTGCTCAAGAAGATCCTTCGTTAAAAATTTCAACCAGCGAGGAAACTGGTCAAGTTATTATCTCTGGAATGGGAGAATTGCATCTGCAAATTATAGCAGATCGCTTGTTACGTGAATTTAAAGTTAATGCAAATGTAGGAAAACCTCAGGTATCTTATAGAGAATGTATTTCAATTTCTGCTAAAGCAAGTGACACGTTTTCTAGAACCTTTCAAAATAAAAATTACACTGCAAAAGTATCTCTTAGCGTTGAACCAAACAAAGATAAAACTGACGTTGAAATCAACGTACCAACTAAACCAATGGTGCCATTAAATGTAATCAATGCTATAAAAGAGTCGCTACAAGGTTCGGTTGGAAGCGGTACGTTATGTGGCTATCCTCTTGTGAACTTAAAAGTAACTGTTACTGATTACTCTTTTGATCCCCAAGCTGTTGATGAAGTCGTTTATAAAGTTGCCGCAAACAATACACTGCGTGCAGCTTTAAATGCTGCAAAACCTGTGATGATGGAACCATTAATGAAAGTAGAAGTGGTAGTTCCTGTTGAATATAGCGGAACAATTGTATCTGACATGAACGGAAGACGCGGGCAAGTGCTTGGTCTCGAGCTCCGAGGTCACTTACAAGTTGTGAATGCCTATATTCCATTATCAGAGTTATTTGGTTACGAAACTGATATTCGCTCATTATCTCAAGGAAGGGCAAGCAGCTCCATGCACTTTTCTCATTATGAAATTCTACCAAAAAATTTACAAGAGAAGATTCTTGGCATATAATAATCTCGTATAATTATTTTGTTGCCGCAGTGATTTTATCCCAACGAGGGAACAAGATGAAATTTAAATTAATCTTCACTTTAATTCTCTCTTACCTTTATTCTGAGAGAGTTTATGCTGATAAAAATGATCAACTCTTTACCGAAGGTAAAAGCCTTTACACGACCCATTGCTTAATGTGCCATGGGAATAAGGGGATGGGCGACGGACCTGTTGGAAATAATTTAACTAAAAAACTACCTCCGCTTAAAATGATTTCTCAAAAACAAATTGAAGACATTTTAAAAAGTGGAAAAATTGGCGTCATGCCAGACTATCGAACTACTTTAAGCGCAATTCAAAAACAAGCTGTAGCATTTTATATTATTAAAGATTTTAGTAAAAAACCTTAAGTTTCTTTTTTGTTCATTTAATTATTTAGAATTTAAATATTGTTTAAAAAGGAGTCATCCTCTTATGGTACAAAAAGAAATCCCTAACATATTTGTAGAAAAAATTTTTTATAATTTAACTCCAGCAATACTTTATGAACATGCCTTAAAGTTTGAAGAAAGTAACATGATTACAAATTCTGGGGCATTATCCTCATTATCTGGGATAAAAACAGGAAGAAGTCCAAAAGATAAAAGAATTGTTAAAAATTCTGATAGCGAGCGGGATGTAAACTGGGGTAATATTAATATTCCAATCACACAAGAGTGTTTTAGCTCACTAAAAAAAAATGCTCTAGAATTTTTAAATAAACAACCTCATTTATATATTTGTGATGTGTTTGCAGGCTGGGAAAAAAAATTTAGATTAAAAGTTAGAGTTATTTGCACGCGTCCATATCATGCACTTTTTGTTAATAATATGTTTATTATACCTAACGCAGAAGAACTAAAAGAATTCAATAATCCAGACTGTGTCATTTATAATGCAGGCTGTTATTTACCGCAAATATCTTTGCAAGAAATAGATTCTAAAACAAATATCAGTCTTAATTTAGAAACAAAAGAAATGATCATTTTAGGAACAGAGTATGCAGGAGAAATGAAAAAAGGGATATTTACATTAATGAATTACCTTATGCCAAAACAAAATGTTTTATCAATGCATTGTTCTGTGACAGAAGGCCATAAAGGTGATGTGAGTATATTTTTAGGATTATCTGGTACAGGGAAAACTACGTTATCGGCCGATCCCAACAGAAAACTGATTGGAGATGATGAACATTGCTGGCATGATAATGGTATTTTTAATATTGAAGGTGGTTGTTATGCCAAATGTGATAACCTGTCTAAAGAAAAAGAACCAGAAATTTTTGCGGCAATTGGTTTTGGGAGTTTACTCGAAAATGTAGTGCTTCATCCGACAACTCGTATACCAAACTACAATGATTTAAGTATTACAGAAAACACGAGAGCCTCTTATAAGCTAGAATCTATCCCTAGCTCTAAAATACCTGCAATAACAACACATGCTAACAACATTATTTTTCTAACCTGCGATGCTTTTGGCGTATTGCCTGCTGTAAGTTTATTAACTCCAGAGCAAGCGTTATACTATTTTATTAGTGGATATACCGCCAAAATTTCTGGTACCGAAGTTGGTATCAAAGAACCAGTTGCCACGTTTTCTGCCTGCTTTGGCGCTCCATTTATGGTTTTTTCTCCTATTAAATATGCCGATTTATTAAAACAAAAGCTACAACAAGACAAAAATATCAATACCTGGCTTATCAATACAGGATGGATTGGTGGCGCCTATGGTGTTGGAAAACGCATTTCTTTAAAATATACCAGAGCAATTATCGATGCAATTCATGATGGTACTTTAATAAAAGAAGAATTTATAAATTTTGAAATTTTTAACCTTAAGATACCCAAAAACGCAAATCGCATACCAAACCATATTTTAAATCCAAAAGAAACTTGGAAAAACAAGCTTAATTACGACGATAATCGCCTTAAATTAGCTAAATTATTTATAGAAAACTTTAAAAATATTCAAGATATTAATTTCCTTCATCACGCCGGACCTCAAGTTTAAATAATCAATAATATCAATAATATAAAATTTCAAAATATCCCTTCATTTTTGATTGTATCTAAATATATAACATATTGTATTTATTATAAAATATTTAATATTATTGAATTTATTAGATTTTTATAAAAAGTTATTGACATTGCTATTACTATGAGTGATTCCTTCATTGTTAATTTAGAAAGGAATTTGTTGTGATTAATATTATTTTTAAAAAAACCAACCTTTTAACAGCCTCTTTGCTTGTAATATCAGTGGTATCTTGTGGTAAGCCTTATGAATATACACCTAGCAACAATAGTAAGTATCCGGTACGGTATCCAGCTAATTATAATTCCAAGATACTTAAAGACTTAAACGAAGCTTGTGATGAAATAAAATCTGCACTTAATGAAAATATTGCAGTTCTTAATGCACTCATCACTGCGTTAAAGCCCAATCAAGGTATTAATAGAGTCAATAGCAATAAAAATGCTCAAATTGTAACAGCAACTATATCTGAACTTGACTTACTTAAAGCTAAATTTGAAATGATGAACAACTCGAACAACATTATTCGTTCACAAATACCAAGGTCCATAACACCTGTAGGTTTAAGTCAGTCTATGTTAGATAACTTTATTAGACAAAATTCAGAAACAAATGCTGATAATATTTTAGAGACTAGAAATAAATTATTTGAAATTTTTAATGATAGCAGTGTTAATGTTTTAATAAATTCTTCAGAAATATTTAATATTAAAGAAAAAATAAAGAAATTAAGCAATATTCACAGTAATACGCCGTCCACTAAGTTTGTTGGCAACATAGATAACCAAAAATAAATATTTATACGGAAATTGATGAATATTGAAAACAGGATATGCTGCAGTTAACATTCGTACTTTCTTTTATAAAAGGACACTGCAGCACAATGAATAATGTACAACAACTTATGGATGATTTAAAGAGAATACCTCAAAATAAATTAAGTTTTAATCTTTTACGTCGATTATTTATAATTTTTTTATATTCCGTAGGATTTTCTGAAAAAAAGATTGAAACTTTATTATGCCTTTCAAGAGGACGGGCAAATTATTGGGTTTCAAACTATAAGAATAATGGTATTTATTTTTTACTTGATAAACCACGTTCTGGTCGTCCATCCTTTGTAAATAAAGAAGAAGTTGAAATTTTAAAAACTGAAATCATTCAATTAAATTCTGAATTTAATGAGGAAAAAGTTGTTCATGCTCAAATAATAAATAGTATTATAGAATCCAAAACGAAATTAAAAAAAAATTTAGTAAAAGTGGGTTATACAAGTTCCTTCAAAGAACATTAATAAGAAGAGTTGTTCCAAGAACAAAGCATATAAAAAATGATCCAGAAAAAATGGCCGAATGGATTAAAGATT
Organism: Spirobacillus cienkowskii; assembly: GCF_037081835.1. Taxonomy (GTDB): domain Bacteria; phylum Bdellovibrionota_B; class Oligoflexia; order Silvanigrellales; family Silvanigrellaceae; genus Silvanigrella; species Silvanigrella cienkowskii. The sequence goes on from NZ_CP146516.1 coordinate 2,231,536, forward strand.
TACCAAATAAAATTAATGAAATTAAAGTAAAAAATCCAGGAAAAAAAATAAACATAGATTTTCAAGATGAATCACGATTTGGACAAATGACAATAAAAGCTGGTATTTGGAGTCCTTTCCCAATCAGACCAGAATTTAAAACTCAAATGGGTTATTTAAACTCATGGATGTATGCTACTGCTAACAAAGATACGGGCAAATATTTTGGAATGATATTACCAAATTTAAATGTTGAAAACATGCAAATTTTTATCAATGAGTACTCCAAGACCGTACCTAAGAATGAGCATATTATTATTATACTAGATGGAGCTAGTGCACATAAAAGCAAAAAATTAATTTTACCCCAAAATATATCATTTATTTTTTTACCTTCATTTTCTCCAGAGTTAAATCCAATTGAAAGGTTATGGAGTTATTTTAAAAGGAATCACTTATCATTTAAAATTTATAAAGATTATGAAGATCTCGTTCAAAAATGCTCTAGTGGTTGGAATCAATTAACACAAAAAATTGTCAAGTCAATTATGAATTCAAAACCTAAGGCAAGCTTATGTTAAAAACTTAGTGGACGGCGTATAATTACTATAAATTAGAAAGTAATTTAGAGTTGCTTAACATTTATGCTAAATAAAAAATTTGATTATAAATTAAAATTACCAAACACACCATAATTCCTTCTACTTTAAAAATCTAATAAATAACTGCATTCTATACTCTTTATATTAACGAAATAGGCAAATTTTGCTCACCATTAAAAAAAATTTTAGATAAACTGAATATTAATATATTAAATAAAGGATTGGTATTTCATGCTATTTAAAATCAATAAATATTTAGTTAAAATTTGTGCTATCATAAATTTTAACTCTGTATATGGCCTTGAAGAAATCTCATTTCCTAAAATTTGGGAAATGGTTGTCAAAAACTCTTATATTAACAAGTCATTAAATTTAATGATAGAATCCTCAAATAGCAGCGTAGATAGGCAATCCCGGTATTGGCTTCCTAGTTTATATGTAAATTCACAGTTTATGTCTACAAATGATCCTACTTTAACTTTTATCAATTATTTAGGAGAAGGCCAAGTTAAACAAGAAGATTTTGTACCTTCCACACTCAATACTCCATCATACAACTCGTTCAATTCTACTCAGATAGGTTTGAATTTCTTACTTTATGATGGCAGTTCAAGAGCATCTTACTCAAAAGCACAAAAGCATGCTTCAAAAGCATTAGAATACAAAAAAAATTCTGAATTAGTAAATTTATACGTAAAAACTTTAAGAGAGTATTCAAATATAATCAATGCAGAAAATTATCTAAAAGAGTTAAATGAAACAGAAAAAAATGTAGAAAAATTAATAAATAACTATCATATAGGTGAAAAATCAAATCCAGTTGGCTATAGCGGTTTATTAAGCCTAAAAGCAATCATGAACAAAATAAATTTTTTAATTCATGATATCAATACAAATATAAAAAATTCCAAAGTTACATTAAATTTAATGGCGGGAAATAAAAATAAAGAATGGAAAATATTAAATTTACCAATCGAAAAATTTGTCTCTATCTACTTTAATAAATCAAACAGCTCTCCTAGTTCCTATCAATATCTAGAGCAAATGGAAAAGTCATTTTCTATTAAAGAAAAAATTACCGCAGAAAAAGCAAAGTATCTACCGAAGATAGGCTTATTCAGCCAGGCAAATATTTTCGGAGGAGATAGAGGTATTAAAAAATCTTATATTTTTGGAATTAATATCACCCTCAATTTTATGGCTTCTGATCTTGGAGCGGCATCAGAGGTAGAACTATTGTCTCAAGCAAAAGAAGAAGCTGCAAGAGAAATTGACTTATCAGAAAAAATAATGTCAGAAATTTCTGAAGAAAATTTGAGATCAATTAACGTCAAGCTTGATCTCACATTAAATAATGAAGAAATTCTAAATGAACAACTCAAAGTATTAAGTAGCTTATTTAAAAATGGCAGCACATCAGTTGCGCAAATAACAGAAGTATACAATAAAAAAACAGATATATTACAAAATAAATACACATTAAAAAAATATTTATTAGATGCTGATTTAGCAAAAATTTCCCTATCTCAAAAAAATGTAGAACCTAAAGATATATGGAGTTTAAAATGAATAAGAAATCTTTAGGTATAGCAGGAAAAATAAGCCAAAAATTTATTCACTCTAAGTTAACAATTATTATTGTATTTTTAAGTATACTAATTGGAGTTATTGCAGTTTGGTTAACACCAAAAGAAGAAGAACCACAAATATCTGTGCCGATGATAGATATTCAAACATACTCGCCAAACTTTGAAGAAGCACATGAGGTTGAACGAAAAGTAACAGAGCCTATAGAAAGAGCTGTTTGGGGATTAGATGGTGTAGAGTATGTGTATTCATCAAGCAGCCCGCATCAAAGTCTTGTTACTGTTCGTTTTAAAGTAGGTGAACCTATAGAACCTAGCCTTGTTAAGGTGCATCATAAATTACTTGAAATTAATAATGAAATTAATAATTATATTTTACCTTCAAAAGTAAAATCATATTCAATTGATGATGTTCCGTTTTTAACAATCACTTTTAGCTCACCAAGCATTGATGATACAAAATTAAGAAATTTAATCGCTCCTTTAGCCAGAGAGCTCTCATCAACCCCTGATTTAAACAAAGTAGAATTATTAGGAGGTAAAAAAAGAGCTATTAGAATTATTGTCGACCCTAAATTGTTAGAAAAAAAAGGTGTTACATTAAGGCAAGTATCCCAGGCAATCATTTTAAATGATTCAATAAAATATGCGGGAAAAGATTGGGGTCAAGAAAAAGTTTTTGATGTAGAAGTTGGTGGTCATTATAAAACCGCAGAAGATATTAAAAATATTGCAATAGGACAACGCGGTGGTGTGATTGTTAAAATCCATGATGTAGCAAAAATATTAGACACCACAGAAGAACGCGTTCGAGAATCTGTTTTAATTGAAAGCAACGATACAAGCGCGATTAATAATGCAGTCTCTTTATCTTTTAGTAAAAGAAAAGGAACTAATGTTGTTATGCTTTCTCAACAACTACTAGCAAGAGCAAGTGCATTTAGTAAAACACTACCTACTGAAATTAAAATGTCAATTGTTCGCGATTACGGATCAACAGCAGCAGATAAAACAAAAGAACTGATAGAACATTTATTACTAGCAACCCTATCTGTCAGCGTATTAATTGCAATATTTATGGGTTTAAGAGCTTCTTTAGTAATTGCAATTGCAATACCTGTTACTTTATCATTAACATTAGCAACTTACTACTTTATGGGATATACACTCAATCGGGTTACACTATTTGCACTAATATTTTCTATCGGAATTTTAGTAGATGATGCTATTGTTGTTTTTGAAAATATTGAGCGTCATATAAAAGAAAATAAAGTAAATTTTTTACAGGCAACAATTAATGCTGTATCAGAAGTTGGTAATCCTACAATTCTTGCAACATTCACAGTTATTGCATCCATTCTTCCAATGGCGTTTGTTAGCGGCATGATGGGTCCTTATATGAAACCAATTCCGGTTGGTGCAAGTTTTGCTATGATTATATCCTTATTTGTAGCGTTTATTGTAACACCTTGGGCTGCAGTCAGATTATTAAAATCTCATCATAATCATCACATAAATACTACTCAAAAACAGGGAAAATTAGACAAAATTTATAGAAACATTATGAATTACCTACTAAGTAGCAAAAAATATACAACATCATTTCTCATCATGACATGTGTTTTATTTTTAATTTCAATTTCTTTATTTTATTTTAAAAGTGTTAAAGTTAAAATGTTACCTTTTGATAATAAAAATGAATTTCAAATTCTTCTAGATTATTCTACAACTACAACACTTAAAAACTCTATAGATATGTCTAAAAAATTAGCAATAAAACTTTTTGAAAATAAAAATATTGATAAAATTCAAATTTTTTCTGGAGAACCAGCTCCATTTTCTTTTTCTGGTATGGTAAAGCACACATTTTTAAGACATACTGACTATCAAAATGATTTGCATATTGTTCTAAAAGATAAGGAAAAAAGAGAGGAATCAAGCCATAGTGTTATTGAAAATATCAGAAAAATTGTTAATAAATTTTCTGACGAAAATAATGTAACCAGTAAAATACTAGAAATACCTCCAGGTTCACCTGTACTTGCAACTGTTGTTGCAGAAATTTATGCGCCAAACTCCAAGTTAAGAGAAAAGGCAGCAAAGGATGTCCTTAACGTATTTCAAAATGAACTTTCAGTAGTTGACTTAGATTACTCTTGGAGATTACAAAGACCAAGAAAAATATACTCCTATAACCAATTTAAGGGCGGCATTCTTGGAACAAACGCGAGTGAAATTAGCTTAAGTGGCAGATATACGTTTTCAGAAAATTCGTTAGTCACCTTAAATGATATTTCTAGTCCAGAAGATGTTAGTATAGATTTATCTATTGATAATTCTATTCGATCAGGTAGTAGTCCATTTCAAAATCAATCTGTTTCATCTTTTGATACAGGTTTTTCAGCTGTAGAAAAAGTTCTTGATCCACCAATAATTAAAGAAACAGAAACAATTTTTAGAAAAAATTTAAAGCCAGTTAGCTATATTATGAGCGAACTTTCTGGATCTGAGGAAGCTCCTGTTTACGGAATACAAAAACTTGCAAAAAATATTACTTATCCATTGCAAATTAGAGAGGTTCCTTGGGATATTAATCAGGCAATCGTAAAGTGGGATGGTGAATGGTTTATTACTTACGAGGTTTTTCGCGATTTAGGATTATCTTTTGCTATTGTTTTAATTTTAATTTACGTGCTTGTAGTTGGTTGGTTTAAAAGTTATTTAGTACCCATAGCAATTATGGCACCTATTCCTATTAGTTTAATTGGCATTGTTCCAGGACATGCGATATTTGGTGCTTATTTTACAGCAACATCCATGATTGGATTTATAGCTGGAGCTGGAATAATTGTTAGAAATTCTATAATTCTAATTGACTTTATTGAAAATCAATTAACAGAAGGCATCCCATTAAAAGAGGCAGTTATAAATTCTGGTGTAACACGATTTCGCCCGATGTTACTTACTGCTGCAGCTGTAATAGTGGGAAGCGGTGTTATCTTATTTGACCCAATTTTTCAAGGTTTAGCAATTAGTTTAATGTTTGGCGAAGTTGCAGCAACAATCCTAAGTTTCTTTGCAATTCCTGTTTTATACTTTTGGATTGTCGGAAAAAAAAGAGCATCTGAACTATTAATAAATAAGGAAAATTTAAATCATGAAAATTGAAAATAAAATTCGTGCCGTTGCAGGAATTTTTATCCTTATAAGTTTACTACTATCACATTTTTATTCAAATTATTGGTTAATTTTAAATGCATTTGTTGGAGCTAATCTTTTACAATCTAGCTATACTAATTTTTGTCCATTAGAGAAGATTTTAAATAGATTTGATAAAAAATTTTAAGATAATTTATTTTATTAGGATATTTTTCATTTTAATTAGAGGATAGATTATGAATAGTTTCTTAGTTGAAATGTCTAGAGCTCACTTTGCAATGACTGCAATGTATCATTTTTTATTTGTACCTCTCACTTTAGGTCTTTCATTTTTAGTCGCATTTTTAGAGACTATTTACTATAAAACTCAAGATGAAAACTGGAAAAAAATCACCAAATTCTGGATGATGCTACTTGCCATTAACTTCGCTATTGGAGCTGCAAGCGGAATTATAATGGAGTTTGAATTTGGAACAAACTGGGCCAACTACTCTTGGACTGTTGGAGATATTTTTGGCACCCCACTAGCGATTGAAGGTCTTTTGGCTTTTTTTCTTGAAACAACTTTTTTTATTGTCATGATTTTTGGATGGGAAAGAGTTTCAAAAAGATTTCATTTAGTTTCTACCTGGCTTTTTGCTATTGGCTCAAATCTTTCTGCATATTGGATACTAATTGCCAATGGCTGGATGCAAAATCCCGTAGGAACAAAATTTAATATTGAAACGGGACGCAGCGAAATGATAAATTTTTGGGACGTTGCATTATCATCAAATGGCGTTTCAAAATTTTTACATACATTAGCAAGTAGCTATATTATTTCAGGATTATTTGTGGTTGGAGTTAGCGCATTTTTAATTCTTAAAAACAAAGATTTTAATAATGCCAGAAAAAGTTTAATTTTAGGTTCTAGTTTTGGACTATTAGCATGTTTTTTTACCATTCTTACCGGTGATGATGCAGCATATCGAGTAGCTCAAACACAACCAATGAAGCTTGCTGCCATGGAAGGCTTATATGATGGACAAAAAAAAGCAGGTATTGTTGCATTTGGAGTTTTAAACCCAGAAAAAAAACTCGGTGATAATACTAATGATTTTCTTTTTAAAGCAGAATTACCAGCGGCATTATCGTTATTAGGACAACATGATATTCATGCTTTTATTCCTGGACTAAATGACTTGGTTTATGGAAATCCAAAGTATAATATTATACCCGTACAAGAAAAAATTGATAAAGGAAAAATTGCTGCAAAAGCAATAATTGATTACAAAAATGCAAAAAAATCTGATAATAAAGATTTAATGATCAAATCGCAAAAATTATTTGATGAAAACGTTAAGTATTTAGGCTATGCTTCAATGAAAAAACCTGAAGATGCTGTTCCAAACGTTCCAATAACTTTTTATAGTTTTCATATTATGGTTGGTCTTGGAGTCTATTTTTTAGTTATTTTTTTAATAACATTATATTTAGCCATGGTAAACGAAATTATTCGTTACAGAAAATTTTTGTGGCTATTATTTTTCAGTATTCCTTTAGGATATTTGGCTTCTGAATTAGGTTGGGTTGTTGCAGAAGTTGGTAGACAGCCATGGGCAATACAAGATTTATTATTAACAGAAAAAGCAGTGTCAAACCTTAATACAGCTACTGTACAAGTCACTATGATTATATTTTTTATTATATTTACAATTATGCTCATTTCTGAGATTGGAATAATGTATCGAAAAATTAAGCAAGGGATGTAATTATGTCATTCGAAATATTACAAATTTATTGGTGGGTTATTTTCTCTTTAGTAGGTGCTCTTTTTGGTTTTATGCTATTTGTTCAAGGAGGGCAGACTCTATTGTTTTCATTTCCAAATAATAAAAAAAAGAAAGATTTAATCATAAATATTCTAGGAAGAAAATGGGAACTTGGTTTTACTACATTGGTTTTATTTGGTGGAGTCGCATTTGCTGCCTTTCCAAGATTTTATGCTGTAAGCTTTGGTGGCGCTTATTGGTTATGGATTGTTATTTTAATTGCATCTGTTTTACAAGCTGTTTCTTATGAATTTAGAAAAAAATCTGGTAATGTTTTTGGCTCAAAATTTTTTGAAATATTTTTATTTATAAATGGTATTGTATTATCTATAGGTGTTGGAGTATTTGTTTCAAGTTTATACAATGGTAATCAGTTTACATTAAATGAATTAGGAACATCTATATGGCATAATAATCTTTTAGGATTAGAAGCTTTTTTTAGTGTATTTAATTTATTATTAGGTTTTAGTGTGTTTTTTCTTTCAAGAATTTTAGCAATATTTTATATTTATTCACATATAGATAATGATGAACTAAATTTAAAAAAAGATCTTTTTAAAAAATATTTTGCAAACTTAATTTTATTCCTATGCAGCTTTTTACCTTGGATAGTTTGGATGTCATTAAAAGATGGTTATTGTGTTACAGAAAGTGAAGTTTTTGTATGCTCAAATAAGTATTTTAAAAACCTTATAGATATGCCAATAGTTGTAACTTTATTATCTGTTGGAATTATTCTATTTTTATTATCAATTATTATATTTATAAAAAACAAAAATAAACTTCCTATTTGGATAGCGGGATTAGGTTCAATATTGGTATATTTTTCTCTTTTCTTGAATGTAGGACTTAATAACACATCATTTTATCCGTCTTCAGTAAAACCGAGTGATTCTTTAACATTGAGTAATAGTTCAAGTAGTTTGTATACTCTAAATAGCATGTTTTATGTTTCTTTTTTAGTGCCTTTTGTTCTAATGTATATTATTTATGTGTGGTATAAAATGGATTCAAAAAAAATAACTAATCAAGAAATCGATTCTGATAAAAACTCATATTAATTATACGAGGAAATTATGAACTATATAGAAAGTATATTTTTTTTATTATTATGGCCATTATTTATTTTATTTAGTTACTATTTTGTAAATTTAAATTTAAAACACTTTAAAAAACTAGAAAAACTTGAAGAATATGAAAAAGACGAGAAAGCATTCAATAAATAAAAAACTTATTTATTGAATGCTTTCTTATTATTTAGCTCTAAAGTAGAGAAATACAATTTCCGATAAAGCTTAAAATATTGCGAAACTGATAGGAGATTGTATGAAAATTGTAATCTTAGGCGCAGGCGTTTCTGGTCATACGGCAGCATTTCATTTAAAAAGACTTTTATCAAGTGAGCATGAAATTGTTGTTGTAAGTCCAAATAGCAAATGGAACTGGATTCCCTCTAATATATGGGTTGGTGTAGGGGACATGAAAGAAGAACAGGTCACTTTTGAATTAGAGCCTGTTTATAAGAGAATGAAAATTAAATTTATTCAAGCACGTGCAACTGAAATCTATCCAGAAGGCTTAAATGAGTCTAAAAGAGGTTTTGTTAAAGCTGAGTCTACAAATAAATCAAACCTTGGTGAAGTTTTAAGTATTGATTATGATTTTTTAATTAATGCAACAGGTCCTCGATTAAATTTTGCTGCCACACCAGGACTTGGTCCAGAAGGACATAGTCTTTCTGTGTGCACTTATTCCCATGCTACAGAAACAGCTAAAAAGCTTGACGAAATTGTTGGCGAAATGAAAAATGGTGTAGAAAAAACTTTTATTGTTGGTACAGGTCACGGTTTATGCACATGTGAAGGAGCTGCATTTGAGTACGTTTTTAATTTAGAATTTGAACTCAGAAAAAGAGGTGTACGTGATAAAGCCAAAATTATTTTTGTTACAAATGAAGCAATACTCGGTGATTTTGGAGTTGGAGGATTAAATATAAAAATGGGTGGTTACGTTACACCCAGTAAAGTTTTTGCAGAATCACTTTTTGTTGAACGTGGCGTAGATTGGATTACAGGCACTCATGTTAAAAAAGTAGAAAAAAATTTAATTGAATACGAAACACTCGATGGAGAAATACATACCTTAAATTTTGATTTTGCAATGCTGTTACCTCCTTTCACAGGTGTTCCATTAAAAGCATTTAATAATGCAAATGAAGACATAAGCAATAAACTATTTAATCCATCTGGATTTATGAAAGTTGATGCAGATTATAATCAAAAACCTTACGAACAATGGCTTCCAGAAGATTGGCCAAAAACATATCAAACGCAATACAAAAATGTTTTTGCAATTGGAATTGCATTTGCGCCACCGCATCAAATCTCTCGTCCGTTAAAGACTAAAAATGGAACTATTATTGCTCCTGCACCACCTCGTACAGGCATGCCATCTGGTGTCATGGGTAAAATTGTTGCAAAATCGATCACAGAAATGATTAAAAATAATAACCTCGAGCCAGCTTATTCTGCATCAATGGCTGAGCTAGGAGCTGCGTGCGTAGCTTCAGCAGGGGCGAGTATTTTAAATGGCAGTGCGGCATCAATGACAATGTATCCAATTGTCCCAAATTATAACTTATACCCAGCCTTCGGGAGAGACACAAATTATACTACAGGAGAAATTGGGAGTGCAGGACACTGGATAAAGAAAATTTTACATTACATGTTCATTTATAAAGCAAAAGGATATTTATTTTGGTGGCTTATTCCAGAATAAATAATTTAAAAAGGAAGCAAAAAAATGAAACCAACCCGTTCTATAGAATATTTTGCGCCAAGACCAACTCCTGTGACTCTTTATTTTAGAACTTTTTGGCTTTGGCAATTAATACGATTCGTCATTATCAATATTCGCATGATGAATATGATTAGTAAATCTCATGGAAAAAAAATTAGATAATTTACATCAAAATAAATTATCTAATTTTTTTCCAAACTTAAAAACAAAATTTATAAAAAACGATGTCGAGATTATTTTAATTTAGTTATTTGAGTTATCATAAGATGATTGATATCAAATCAATAAAAAACCCCTAAGAGATATTTTTGTATCGCTTAGGGGTAAAAAATAAAGGCTGCACCGAGCTACTCTTCCACACCTAAGGGTGCAGTACCATTGCCGCAGGCGGGCTTGACTTCGGAGTTCGGAATGGGATCCGGTATTTCCCCGCCGCAATCAGCACAGCCAAATCGAGACTAGAACGTGAGGTTCTCAGTTTTTAGGAGAGAAGGGGTTCACGTATAAAAAAGGTAAACAAGAACAGACAGAGAAGATAAAGCGTAAGAAGAGAGTGTTGAAGAGATGAGTGATTGAGAAAGATGGCTCAATGCCAATGATGTCTTAAAAGGAAGTGGTCAGGGTGATTAGTAATGGTTAGCTCAATGCCTTACAGCACGTACACATCCATCCTATCGAACTTGTCGTCTTCAAGTGCCCTGCGAGATTGCTCTCGAGGAAGTTCATCTTAGGAATAGTTTCCCGCTTAGATGCTTTCAGCGGTTACCCAAACCGAACATAGCTACCCAGCTGTGCCACTGGCGTGACAACTGGTTCACCAGGGGTTCGTCCAACCCGGTCCTCTCGTACTAAGGTCAGGTTCCTGCAACTTCCCAAACGCCCACGACGGATAGGAACCGAACTGTCTCACGACGTTCTGAACCCAGCTCGCGTACCACTTTAATTGGCGAACAGCCAAACCCTTGGGACCTGCTCCAGCCCCAGGATGTGATGAGCCGACATCGAGGTGCCAAACACCGTCGTCGATGT